>NZ_JBHVKJ010000017.1:0-94891 GCF_042798275.1 Nocardioides sp. NPDC057767
TCCAGGGAGTTTCCGTCGGTTACTCGCCAGTAGACCGACGGAAACTCCCTGGACTACCCGGACCGACCTGGTCGACCGACCCCGAAGAGATCTTCGAGGAGCTCCGAGCCGCCACGAAGGGCGGCAAGGCGGACTACAGCGGCATCACCTACGACCGCATCCGCGAAGAGAACGGCGTCTTCTGGCCCTGTCCGGAAGGCACCGAGGGCACCCCGCGCCTCTTCGCCGACTCCTTCTTTCACGCCGACGGCCGGGCCCGCTTCATCGACGTCGACCACCGCGGCGCGGCCGAGCAGCCGACCGCCGACTACCCGCTCCACCTGACGACCGGCCGGGTGCTCGCGCAGTACCAGTCCGGGGCCCAGACCCGGCGGATCAAGGACCTTCCCGACGAGGGCGCCTTCGTCGAGATCCACCCGCTGCTCGCCGACCGGGTCGGCGCCCACGACGGTGACCCGGTCGTCGTCCGCACCCCGCGCGGCGAGATGAAGGCGCCCGCGCGGATCGTGACCACGATCCGCCCGGACACGGTCTTCGTGCCCTTCCACTGGGTCGGTGCCAACAAGCTCACCAACGACGCCCTCGACCCCTCCAGCCGGATGCCGGAGTTCAAGGTCTGTGCCGCGGCGGTGAGCGCATGAGCGAGCCCATGACCGAGCCCATGACCGAGCGCAGGATCGTCATCATCGGTGGCGGCATGGCCGCGGCACGCCTCGTCGAGGGACTGGTCGCGCGCGGCCTCGGCCCGCAGACGACCGTGCTCGCGGAGGAGCAGCACGTGCCGTACAACCGGATCCTGCTCTCCGCGGTGCTCGAGGGCACCCACCGTCCCGGCGCGCTCGCGCTGCGCGAGAGGCAGTGGTACGCCGACCGGGGAGTCGACCTCCGCCTGAACAGCCTCGTCGTGGACATCCACCGCGACACCAAGACGGTCGAGCTCGCCGACCGGACGCGGATCCCCTACGGCCAGGTCGTCCTCGCCACCGGGGCGATCCCGAGCCTGCCGCCGATCCGCGGCGTGGTGCGGATGGACGGCTCGATGGACCCGCGGGTGCAGGCGTTCCGCAGCCTCGACGACTGCGCTCGGCTGCTCGACACGCTGCACGACCACCCGCGGAGCGCGGTGATCGTCGGCGGTGGCCTGCTCGGGCTCCAGGTCTCCCGCGCCCTCGCGGTGCGCGGGATCGAGACCGAGATCGTCGAGGGTCGTGACCACCTGCTCAGCAGCCAGGTCGACGCGTCGGCCGGCAAGGTGCTGAAGCGGTCGATGGCCAAGCTCGGCACCCAGGTCTACCTCGGCGCCCGGGCGACCCGGCTGACCGACGAGGGCCTCAAGCTCGACAACGGCTACACCCTCGAGACCGACCTGGTGGTGCTCACCGCAGGTGGCCGCCCCCGCGCCAACCTCGCCCGTCGTGCCGAGCTCACCGTCAACCGCGGCATCGTCGTCGACGACCAGCTCCGCAGCGTCGACGACCCCGACGTCTATGCGATCGGCGACTGCGCCGAGCACAACGCGACGACCACCGGCTTCGTGAGCCCGGCCTGGGAGCAGGCCGGTGTCCTCGCCGAGGTCCTCGCCGGCAACCAGGCGGCCTATGAGGGACACCGCGTCGTCGCCCGCCTGCGCGCCACCGACCTCGACGTCTGCGTCCTCGGCGAGCCCGAGAACGAGACCGGCGAGGTCGTCGAGATCGCCAACCCGATCAAGGGCACCCACCGCAAGCTGGTCGTACGCGACGGCCGCATCGTCGCCGGCGCCCTCGTCGGCGACCTGAGCCGGGTCGGCCTGATCACCCAGGCCTTCGACCGCCAGACCGTCCTCGGCGAGCACGAGGCCGGACAGCTGCTGCTGCCCGAGCCGTCCTCGTCGGGCTCCGGGATCCCACAGCTCCCCGACGACGCGGAGGTGTGCGCCTGCGCCGGTGTCAGCGCCGGCCGGATCCGGGCGTGCCGGTCCCTCGAGGACGTACGCGACACCACCCGGGCCACCACCGGCTGCGGCGGCTGCGCGCCGACCGTACGTCAGCTCCTGGCCACTCGGCCCAGTGGCAACCAGCTCAACGCCAGTCAGATCAGTGCCAGCCAGATCAGTAACGGGCAGCTCAGTGTGGAAGGAACAACATCATGAGCCCTCACCTCCGCAAGAAGGTCGTCGTGGTCGGCCACGGCATGGTCGGTCACCGCTTCGTGACCGCCGCCATCGAGCGCGGTCTCACCGAGACCCACGACATCGTCGTCTTCGGTGAGGAGCCGCGTCCGGCGTACGACCGGGTCGCCCTCACCAGCTTCTTCGAGGTCGGCGCCGAGGCCCTCTCCTTCCTTCCCTCCGGGGTCTACGAGGACCCGCGGGTCACGCTGCGCACCGGCACGAGCGTCGTCGAGATCGACCCGGCGGCCCAGACGGTGATGCTCGCCGACGGCGAGGAGATGGCGTACGACGAGCTGGTGCTCGCCACCGGAGCGGCGCCGTTCGTGCCGCCGGTGCCGGGTTCGGAGCTCGGGAACGTCTTCGTCTACCGCACGATCGAGGACCTCGAGGCGATCCGGGAGGCCGCGAAGACCGCGAAGGCCGGGGCCGTGATCGGCGGTGGCCTGCTCGGGCTGGAGGCCGCCAACGCGCTGCACCAGCTCGGGGTCGAGACCCATGTCGTCGAGCTCGCGCCGCGGCTGATGGCCGTCCAGATCGACGACGCCGGCGGCAACACGCTCAAGCGTCACATCGAGAAGCTCGGCCTCACCGTCCACACCGGTGTGATGACGGAGTCGATCTCGCCGGATTCGATCGAGGAGATCGCGGTCGTCGACGCGGACGCCGACGGCATCCTCGACGGCAAGGTCAGCGCGCTGAAGTTCAAGGACGTCGAGGAGCCGCTGGCGGTCGACATGGTCGTCTTCTCCGCCGGCATCCGGCCGCGGGACGCGCTGGCCCGCGCGGCCGGCCTGGACCTGGCCGAGCGCGGCGGCGTGCTCGTCGACGAGCAGTGCCGCTCCTCCGACCCGCACGTGTGGGCGGTCGGCGAGTGTGCCGCGCCCGGCGGGAAGATGTACGGCCTGGTGGCCCCCGGCTACGACATGGCCGAGGTCGTCGCCGACGCCCTGCTCGGCGGTGCCGGCACCTTCACCGGTGCCGACATGTCGACGAAGCTCAAGCTTCTCGGCGTCGACGTCGCCAGCTTCGGTGACGCGCACGGCACCACGGAGGAGTGCCTCGAGCTGACCTACTCCGACGCCGTCGCAGGCGTCTACAAGAAGCTGGTGATCAGCGAGGACGGCACCCGCCTGCTCGGCGGCGTACTGGTCGGCGACGCGAGCGCCTACGGGCTGCTCCGGCCGATGGTCGCCTCGGGCATGACGCTTCCGGAGAACCCGGAGGAGCTGATCCTCCCCCAGTCCACGGGCGGTGGGGGAGGGATCCAGCTTCCGCCGGAGGCACAGATCTGCTCGTGCAACAACGTCACCCGCGGTGACATCGAGGCGGCCGTCGACAACGGCTGCGAGAGTGCCGCAGACGTCACCAAGACCACCAAGGCGGGAAGCACCTGCGGCTCCTGCAAGGTGCAGGTGAAGAAGATCGTCGAGGACTACTTCACCGCCCAGGGCAAGACCGTCGACACCTCGCTGTGCGAGCACTTCAAGATGACCCGCGCCGAGCTGTTCGACGTGGTGCTGATCCACGGCTACAAGACCTTCGACGAGATCATCGAGGCCCACGGCACCGGCCGCGGCTGTGACCTGTGCAAGCCCGCCGTCGCGAGCATCCTGGCGAGCCAGCTCAACGGGCACGTGCTGGCCAAGGAGAACCGCAAGCTCCAGGACACCAACGACGCCTACCTGGCCAACCTCCAGAAGAACGGCTCCTACTCCGTCGTCCCGCGCATCCCCGGCGGCGAGATCACCCCCGAGGGCCTGATCGTGATCGGTGAGGTGGCCAAGGAGTTCGGCCTCTACACCAAGATCACCGGCGGCCAGCGCATCGACATGTTCGGCGCCCGGATGGAGGACCTGCCCGCGATCTGGAAGCGTCTGGTCGACGCCGGGTTCGAGTCCGGCCATGCCTATGGGAAGTCGCTCAGGACCGTGAAGTCCTGCGTCGGCTCCACCTGGTGCCGCTACGGCGTCCAGGACTCCGTCGGCCTCGCGATCATGCTGGAGACCCGCTACCGCGGGCTGCGCTCGCCGCACAAGCTCAAGGGTGGCGTCTCCGGGTGTGCCCGCGAGTGCGCCGAGGCCCGCGGCAAGGACTTCGGTGTCATCGCCACCGAGAAGGGCTGGAACCTGTACGTCGGGGGCAACGGTGGCGCCATCCCGGCGCACGCCCAGCTGCTCGCCGGCGACCTGAGCACCGAGGAGCTGGTCCGCTACCTCGACCGCTTCCTGATGTACTACGTGCGTACCGCCGACCGCCTCCAGCGCACCTCGACCTGGATCGACTCCCTCGACGGAGGCCTGGACCGGGTCCGCGAGGTCGTGGTCGACGACGTCCTCGGCCTGGGCACCGAGCTCGAGGCCGCGATGGCCACCCACGTCGACGGCTACTTCGACGAGTGGAAGGCGACGATCGAGGACCCGGAGAAGCTCAAGCGGTTCGTCTCCTTCGTCAACGCCCCCGAGATCCCGGACCCCAACATCTCCTTCGGGTCCACCCGTGGCCAGATCGTGCCGGACGTCGCCGACGGCCCGGCCGTTGTCGGACCGGTGGGGCTCGGTGCCACCATCCCTGTCGGCGCACCCACCCTGGAGGAGTCGCGATGACCCAGACGCAGACCCAGACGTACATCTCCGTCTGTCGCCTCGACGACATCGACCCCGAGACCGGCATCGCCGCGCTGGTCAGGGGCGAGGCGGTGGCCGTCTTCCGGACCTTGGACGACCGCGTCTTCGCGCTCTCCAACTTCGATCCGTACGGCCACGCCTCGGTGCTCGCCCGGGGCATCGTCGGCACGCGTGGCGAGGTGCCGTTCGTCGCATCGCCCCTGCTCAAGCAGCCGTTCGCGCTCGAGACCGGTCTGTGCCTCGACGACCCGTCGGTGTCGGTCGCGACCTACGAGGTCGAGGTCGTCGACGGGGAGGTACGCATCGGGGCCCGCCGGGGGTAGATCACGCCTGTGAGGCCGTGAGCGAAAGTTAGCGCCGCCGATCGAGCAGCCCGCGTACGACGAAACGCTGCCGCCGCAAGGTGGAAGCATGGCGGTGCAGAATGCTCAGGAGATCTACGATTCCGATGTGGACAGTGGCGCGCTGAGCGGCTTCCGTGTCGGGGTGACCGCGGCGCGGAAGGCCGAGGAGCAGATCAACCTGCTCGAGAGGCGAGGCTCCCAGGTGGTCTGGGCGCCCGCGCTCTCCGTCGACCCCAACCGGGTCGACGCAGGCGCGCTGCGTGCGGTGACCGAGCAGATCGTCGGCCAGAAGATCGACATGTTCCTGGCGACGACCGGCATCGGGATGCGTACCTGGTTCGACGCGGCCGAGGAGTGGGGACTGCTCGACCAGCTGCTGGAGACGCTCGGCGGCGCCGAGATACTGGCACGCGGACCGAAATCGGTCGGAGCGCTCCGGCGACGGGGTCTGCGGGAGCTGTGGGCACCTGAGTCGGAAGAGTTCGACGACGTCCTGGAGCACCTGCGCGGCCGCGACCTGAGCGGCAAGCGGATCGTGGTGCAGGAGCACGGCCAGTCGCTGTCGATGGTCGCGCACGCGCTGACCCGCCAGGGTGCCGAGGTGATCAACGTGGTCGTCTACCGGGTCGAGTCGGCCTCGGACCCGGAGCCGATGTTCCGGCTGGTCGAGGCCCTGTCCGACGGTGAGCTGGACGCGGTCACCTTCACCTCCGCGCCGGCCGTGGCGGCGTTCATGCAGGCGGCCGGCTCGGTCGGCCTGCGCGACGAGGTGGTGGCGGCGTTCCAGGCCGATGTCGTCGCTGCCTGCGTCGGTCCGGTGACCGCCGCCGCGTTCGAGATGTGGGGCGTGCCGACGATGGTCCCCGACCGCTCCCGCACCGCGGCGATGGTCAAGATGCTCGAGACGGAGCTGCCGCTGCGCCGCTCCGGACTGATGATCGAGCTGGTCGGTGGCCATCAGCTGCTGCTCCACGACGACGCGGTCATCCTCGACGGGGCCGAGGTCAAGCTGTCCCCGGCCCCCGCCGCCGTCCTGGGCGCGCTCGTCGCCAACCCGGGCAACGTCGTCTCCCGGCAGGCCCTGCTCGCCATGCTCCCCTCCGGCACCGCCGGCTCCGAGCACGCGGTCGAGATGGCGGTCGCCCGGCTCCGTTCGGCGCTGGGCACCAAGACGATCCAGACCGTCGTCAAGCGCGGCTACCGACTGGCGGTGGCCTCATGAGACTCGTCGTCGCCGCCCACGGCACCCGGCAGCTGCTCGGCAACGCCGTCGCCTCGATCATCGCCAAGCGCGCAGGCCGTGTGCTCGCGATGGAGTCGAAGGCTGCGTACGTCGAGCTCTGCGAGCCGCTCCTGACCGATGTCCTGGCGGAGGGGCAGCCATCCGTGGTGGTCCCGCTGCTGCTCTCGACCGGCTACCACATCAAGGTCGACCTGCCGCAGGCCGCCGAGGGGCTGCCGGTGACGATGGGCGGCGCGCTCGGGCCGGACCCGCTGCTCGCCTCCGCGCAGATCTCCCGGTTGGTCGCGGCGGGTGTCTCGCCCGGTCAGCCTGTGGTCCTGGTCGCTGCCGGCTCCAACGATCCCGACGCCCGGGCCGACATCGCCGCGGCCGGTCAGCTGCTGGCGGAGGGCTGGGGCGGTCCGGTCCGGGTCGCCACGCTCTCCGGCTCCGGAGCCCCGGCCATCGACGAGGTCGTACGCCCCGGCGACGCCGTCTCGCCCTACCTGCTCGCGCCCGGCTTCTTCTCCGACATGGTCCGGGCGCGTGCCGAGGCCGCCGGCGCGGAGACCGTCGCCGACGTCATCGGTCCCCACCCCGACGTGGTCGAGCTGGTCGTACGCCGCGCCTCCGCCCTTCTCGGCGAGGTCGGCGGTGGGCAGGCGCAGGTCGGGTAGGTGCGGGTTCGGTGGACACATCGCGGCGGCCGGTGTGTGGATGCTGACCGAGGTACCTCGGTGAGCATCCACTTCCTTCGCGGAGTTCCACGAGGGCAGTGAGCGTCCACCGAGTTACCTCGGTGAACATCCACCGACCGGGGACCGTCAGGTCGTGTAGTCGGCGTTGATGCGGATGTAGCCGTCGGTGAGGTCGCAGCCGTAGACGGTGAACTCACCCTCGGCGATGCCGAGGTCGACCTCGATCGAGACCTCGTCGCCAGACAGATAAGTCGACAAATCCGCCAATAGATTTGCCGAGACCTGTGCGGGGTAGGTCTCGGTGCCGCCGAAGGCGATGCGGACGTGCTCGGGGGAGATGTCGGTCTCCTCGCGGAGCTTGCCGATCGCCATCGCGACCCGGCCCCAGTTGGGGTCGGCGCCGTGGACGGCGGTCTTGACCAGCGGTGAGTTGACGATGGCCTTGCCGACCCGCTTGGCCTGGGCGTCGTCGCGGGCACCGCCGACCGAGACCGTGATCAGCTTGGAGGCTCCCTCGCCGTCGGAGGCGATCTTCTTCACCAGCGCGAGCGCGGCGTCGTAGAGCGCCGCCTCGAACTCGGCGAGGTCGACCGCGCCCGCCGCACCCGAGGCGAAGATCGCGGCGGTGTCGGAGGTCGAGGTGTCGGTGTCGATCGAGACGGCGTTGTAGGTGCGGTCGACGACCCGGCGGAAGGCCGCGTCGAGATCGGCGGCGGACACCTCGGCGTCGGTGAAGAAGTAGGTCAGCATCGTCGCCATGTCGGGCTCGAGCATCCCGACGCCCTTGGCGATCCCGACGATCGTTGCTCCACCGACGGTCCGGGTCTCGATCTTGGCGATCGTGTCGGTCGTCATGATCGCCGCCGCGGCCGCCTCGAAGTCTGCCTCGCCGGCGGTGCCGGCGAGCTTCTCCAGGGCGGGCGTGAGCACGTCCATCGGGTATTGCACACCGATCACGCCGGTCGATGCGACCAGCAGCTCCTCGGGGCGGACCCCGACGATGTCGGCCGCGAGGCGGCGTACCTCCAGGGCGTTGGCCTCGCCCGTCGGGCCGGTCGCGACGTTGGCGTTCTTCGAGATCGTCACCACCCCGCGGAACGCGGCGAGGTCCGAGGATCGGGAGAGCAGCACCGAGGCGCCGGCGAAGCGGGATCGGGTGAAGACCGCGGCACTCGTGACCGGGCCCGAGGGGGCGGCGACGACGGCGAAGTCGTCAGCGCCCTCCTTGAGACCGAGGTTGGCGGTGACTCCGACGAATCCGGCTGGCTGAGGCATGCGGACAGCCTAGAACCAGTCGTGGCGAGGCGTGCTCTATGTCCGCAACCAGGCGAACGCTGCCGCCTCGAGGATCATCCACGAGCGGAGTACGCGACCGACGAACGTGATCCCGACGAAGAGCATCAGGTTGGCCTTGAGGGAGCCGTAGACCACCGCGAGGATCGCCAGCGGCGGCAGTCCGCTGAGCGCGGCGACCGCGAGCAGGCCGCCGGCGTAGGCGGGCCGGCCCTGCGTACGCCGCTCCCACTTCGCCATCCGCTGCTGCCACTTCTCGCACGACATCTTCTTGCGGACGAAGGGGAGAGACGTGGTGCCGTGGCCGGCGTAGTACCAGACGACCTTGGAGCTGGTCTGGCCGATTCCCGCCACAAGGGCGAGGATGAGGGCTGAGAAGGTCAGGTTCGAGGCGGCGACCGCGAGGTAGGTCTCGAAGTTGATGAGGGGGAAGAGTCCTCCGGTGAAGGAAGCGGCGAAGGTCCCGAGAATGAGGTCCATCAGCCGACCTCTGGACCGCGCAGGAGTTGAAACAATTCAACGGAAGTGTGTTGGGGGATCACTCGCGAAACCTTAGATGTAATTCGTGTCACGATGCGACATCGGCGTCACATCCACATTACGGACGAGCCTCCGAAATGAGGCGTTTCTCACTTAAACATGGGGGTCACGAGGGTATCGGGACCGGCTATCGGAACATCGCCTGCGGTTGGATCGATCAATTGTCCAGGCCCGTGATGGATGACCCACTCTGGTGCACGGTACCCCGGTTGGAGGCCTCTTCAACTGGGGTAACGTGCCTGCAATCGGCGAAACTTTTGAAGGGTGTCGGAATGGTTGACGTGGACAAGGTCCTCGATGAGGCGGGGCTGACGAATCCTCATGTGCGGGAGTATGTCTCCTACTGGGCAGGGGTGACCGGAGCCGAGCAGATCGAGGTTGTCAGCGCAGCCGACGACGAGCGGCTCCTCCAGGAGTCGCTGGAGGCCGGTGAGCTCCTCCCGGTGACGGGTGGTCGCTACTACAGCCGTTCCTACAGCAAGGACACCGCGCGCTCCGAGGAGCGCACCGTGGTCGCCACCTCCAACCCGGAGGACAAGGGCGTCTACAACAACTGGAAGCCCGCCGACGAGACCGTCAAGACGCTCACCGAGCGGATGACCGGTGCCTCGGTGGGCAAGACGATGTACGTCATCCCCTACCTGATGGCTCCCGCGGGCAGCCCGCTCGAGGCCTACGCCGCCGGCGTCGAGCTCACCGACAGCCGTCCGGTCGTGCAGCAGATGATCCGGATGGCCCGTGTCGGCATCGACTACATCAACAACCTCGAGGACCCGAACTCGTTCGTCCGTGCCGTGCACGTGACCGGCGACCTGCCCAACCTCGGGCAGGGCACCGACAACGACCAGCGTCTGTTCGCGACGGTCGCCGACCAGCGTACGATCCTGCACTTCGGCTCCTCCTACGGCGGCAACGCGCTGCTGGGCAAGATCGCCCACGGCCTGCGCCAGGCCTGCTACGACGGCCGCGCCTCCGGCAAGTTCCTGGCCGAGCAGTTCCTGCTGCTGGGCATCAAGGACAAGGAGACCGGCGAGGACTTCCACGTCGTCGGCGGCTTCCCCTCGGCCTCCGGCAAGACCAACCTCTCGATGACGCTCTCGCCCGACGCCCTCGGTGAGCGTTACGAGGTCACCTTCTACGGCGACGACATCGCCTGGATCTGGGTCGGCGAGGACGGCAAGCTGCGCGCCTTCAACCCGGAGAACGGTGTCTTCGGTGTCGCCAAGGACACCAACGAGAAGACCAACCCCGGCGCCATCGAGGCGATCCTGCCGGGCTCGGGCGCGATCTTCACCAACGTCGCCTACAACGAGAAGACCCAGGAGGTCTGGTGGGAGGGGCTCACCAAGCACCACCCGGACGACCTCGACGGCTGGATCGACTGGAAGGGCGAGCGTCTCGCCGACCGGCTCGACTCCGAGCTCCGCGAGCCGTGGGCGCACCCGAACTCCCGGTTCACCACGCCGATCTCGAAGGTGCCCAACGCGGCCCCCGACTTCGACGACGCCGCCGGTGTGCCGATCGACGCGATCATCTTCGGCGGCCGCACCCGTGACCGCGAGCCGCTGATCCGCGCGATCACCGACGTGGCCGAGGGCGTCTACGACGGCCTCACCCTGGGTGCCGAGGCGACCGCCGCGGCCGACGGCCTCGAGGGCGTGCTCCGCTACGACCCGATGTCGATGCGTCCGTTCCTCGCCTACGAGGAGGGCGACTACGCCCGCCACTGGCTGAAGATCATCGGCGAGGCCAGCGACAAGCCGGTCTTCGCCCACGTCAACTGGTTCCAGCGTGACTCCGACGACGGTCACTTCCTGTGGCCCGGCTACCGCGAGAACGTGCGCGCTCTGCTGTGGCTGCTGCAGTTCAAGAAGGGTGAGGTCAAGGGCCAGCAGAGCCCCGTCGGCATCATCCCGACCGAGGACGAGCTCGACCTGCGCGGCCTCGAGCTGCCGCAGGAGGACCTCGACCGGATCCTCAGCCTCGACCTGGCCCGCTGGAAGCAGGAGATGGGCTTCCGCGAGGAGCACCTCAAGCAGTTCAAGCTGCCCGAGGAGATCTGGGAGGCGCACAAGCGCGTCGCTGCGGCCATCGACGAGGCCGCTCAGGCCTGATCGAGACCGCAGCCGGGGGCGGCGTACGGAACTTTCTTCCGTACGCCGCCCTTCGATGTTTCCGTGTGCTTCCGTTTCCTACGGGAAGATGAACTTTGTCTAGATCTGGAACAGATGCCCGGCCAGACATTTACGCGGTCGATCTCCGCCGCCTAAGGTTCCTGCCCGTGACGATCCCCATTGACCAGCCGCTTCGTGCTGCCTCGATCACCGAGGCGTACGCGCGGTTCTGGAAGAAGTACGCGACATTCTCGGGTCGCGCCAGCCGCACCGAACTGCTCTGGCCGATGCTCGTGAACCTTCTGCTGCTCATCGTCCTCGTCCTGGCACGGAACGACGTGGTGAGCCTCGTGATCGGTCTCTATGCGCTGGTCGCGTTCCTGCCGACCATCGCGCTCGGCGCCCGCCGGCTGCACGACATCAACCGCTCCGGCTGGTGGCAGCTGATTCTGGTCGTACCGATCGTCGGCGACATCGTCCTCGCGGTGCTGTGGCTGAGGTTCCCGAGCCCCGAGGGCGTCAAGTACGACCTGGCCGCATGACCTCACGCAAAACTCCCCTGGTGGTTCTCGGGGTTGTCCCCGAATGGCAGGCTATTGACATGAAGTCCCTCGCAGGAGCTGCAGCGAAGCGGCTCGTCTTCGAGACCCTCGGCTGGCTGCTCGTGCTCGCCGGGATCGCGGCGATGGTGCTGCCGGGCCCGGGGCTGCTGATGCTCTTCGGTGGACTTGCCGTGCTCTCCCGCCAGTACGCGTGGGCCCGCCGCTACGTCGAGCCGGTCCGTCTCCGTGCCCTGCGCGGGGCTGCCGAGGGCGTCGAGACCTGGCCGCGGATCATCCTGTCCACCCTGGGGGCGCTCTCCATCGGTGCTGTCGGCGTGGTCTTCCTGATCAGCCCGCCCGCGCCTCACTGGTGGCCCCTCGAGGCTTCCCTGTGGCTCCTCGGCGGCGAGTGGACCGGCGTCACACTGCTGGGCTCCTGCGTCATCGCCCTCGCCGTGCTCGGCTACTCCTACAAGCACTTCCACGGCCACCCCGACGCCCGCCACCAGCTCGACGAGTCCATCGAGCACACCGGCGAGATGAACAAGGTCGCCTGACTCTCACGCGAAGACCGACCGTCGGAGCCGACGGTCGGTCTTCGCGCGTGGTGCTAGGGCTTCCGGCCGTTCTTGTCGGCGCCGTCGCTCTGCGGCGGGTTCGGGGTCCAGCCGCGGGCCGCGTTGGGGTCCAGGACGTCGCTCGCGGTCTCGGTCCAGTCGTCGCTGTAGTCGGCCTGCCAGTCCTGGTCCTGGCCGTTGCGCCTGTCGTCCTTCCGGCCGCCGCGGCTGCCCGTGCCGGCCCCGCCACGTCCGCCACGGCCGCCCGCGCCGGTCGGGCCGCCTCGGGCCCCACGCGCACCAGCGCCGCGGGCACCTGCGCCGGCTCCGGCGCCACGTGCTCCGGCCCCGGCGCCGCGTGCTCCTGCTCCGGCTCCGGCTCCCGCGCGGGCACCGGCAGCGCCGGCCCTGGCCGCTGCGGACCTCGACGTGGCCCCGGCTGTCGCTGCCTTGGCAGAAGCTCCCGCCGCGAACTTGTTGGCGAGCGCCTTGGCCACGCCGGCCCCGAGCAGGGCCCCGCCGCCACCGATCGCGAGCGCGGTCATCCCGCCCGTGCCGCCCGCGAGCGGCGCAAGACCGTCAGCCGTCTCGACCATCGCGTACGACGTCGAAGGCGCCGGCGAGCCGTCGGCGTTCACCCACTGCGTGCCGTTCCACTCGGGCGTGTTCTCCGCCTCGTGCGCCGCGATGTTCGCCTTCTCCTGGGCGATCAGCTCGTGGCCCCAGCCGTCGGGGTAGAGCGTCCCGGAGTTGTACTTCTCCATCCGGGCCTTCGACGCTGCGATCGCGCTGTAGGAGCCGGGGGATGATGGGGCTGAAGGAGCCTGACTGGGACCGTCGGGGTCTGGTGCGTCGGTGATCTCGCGGACTGGGGGCTGGGCCGAATAGTTGCTTTCGTCGATCTGCTGGATGAGTTTCGCAGCAGCCTCCTCCGCTGCGGCGATCTTTGCCTCCTCGGCCGCCCACGCTGCCTGGTCCGATTTCAACTGGTTGGCATTCGACTGGGCAGTCGCGGTGTCCACGCCAGAACCTGACTGCGCGTACTGGGAGGCGGATGGATCCGGTCTCGGTCCGTGGTTTGTTGGGAGGTTGCCCTCCAACTGGTCGTGGGCAGTCTTTGCCGACTTGGTTGTAGTCTGTGCCTCCGCCAAGGCCTTCATTGCAGCATCGAGCTGACCGACCTTGGTGTTCAACTTGTCCGCTGCCTCGCGGAACGCCCGCTTTGCGGCCTCGGTGGTGAGAGACGTCTCTTCAAAGGCCTTGGACAATTCTCCGCTGGCCATCTCCAAGTTCGTGGCCGCGAGCGACAATGCCTCGCGTGCCTGCCTCCAGTCGTCGAGCCGTGCTGTCACCTCGTCGGGCTTCGCGGTGGCGACATACTGCTTGAGGATCACCATCATGCCGCCCTTGCTGATGCCGCCGCCTGCTGCGATCGCGTTCACTTGGTCGCCTCCTGGTCCTGCCCGAGCTCAGCGCGCGAGGCCGCTGTCTCTAGCGCCTCAGAGGACGGGAAGAACGGGAGATTGAAGTCCGGCAGGTTGAGCCGGCCGTCCCTGCCCAGGTTCTCAAAGAAGGGTCTGTTGATCTGGTCCACAGCTGATGTCAACTGAGTACGGAACGCGGCTTCAGCCTCTTCGTCAGCGTTCTTGACGGCGCGTACGGCGTTATCGAGGCCATCGATGAAGTCGATCAGCGCAGCATTGGTCTGAGACAGCGTGGAATTGATGCGCTCAGTGGCCAAATTCATGAGCTTCTCAAGCGTCTGTCCACTAGCGCTGCCGCCGAGGTTCCCAGACCCTGGCTTGTCGACGTGAGCCTTGTATACGTCGTCCTTCGCCTCTGTGAGGACCTGCTTGATCCTATTGACCAGGGCCTCGTTGACTCCGGTCGAGTGTGAACCTGCCACGTCGGCCTCCCCGAGTGTGCGCTTGCGGTAGGCAAAGTGTAGACACGACACCATCGGATCGTCACGGTCAATGATGATCGTGAAGACCCACTATTCTCTCCGGCATGACTGGATCTCGGACCCTGCCGTCCTCGCGCTCCGCCATGGCCGTCGTGGCGGCAATCGCTTCGCTTGTGCTGTGCTCGTGTGGTGGCGGAGCTGATCAGCCATCCGATCCTGCGACCGCGCCGAGTGGTACCGCGGCGGGCTCTGAGTCCCCTACTGCACCAACTGTCGAGGAGAAGACGGCAGAGCTCGATGGAGTGAAGTTCACCGCGCCGAGCGGCTGGTACGTCAAGCCCGAGGACGGGAGCTACGTCATCGGTGCGCCCGAGGATGCAGACGGCTTCTCGCCGGGATCGGGGATCTTCAATGTCGGGACAACGCTTGCCTCTGACGTGGACCAACTTGCGAAAGCGGCGATTGGTCGCGTGGAGACGGCCTACCCAGACGGCAAGCGTCTCCCAGATGTGAAGTACGGAGGCACGACCTTCTTTCACCTTCGTGGGTCGAACTCCGCCGAGACGTTTGACCAATATGGCGCAGTCGTCGGCGATCGTCAGGTTTTCGTGGCGTGGTCATTCAATCCTGAGTTCGTGAGTCGCAAGGAGGTCGACGAGCTCATCAACCAGGTGATGCCTTCGTTCGAGTTCGAGGGCTGATTGCGCAGTCTGGGAGCGTGTGACCATCTCTCAAGCGCCCTGATGTTCGCCGTCTCACAGCGATTGCTGGATCAACCATCATCGCCTGCGCTGTGGTGCGTGTGGCAGCGAGAATCCCCACGCCAACGGACCGACGGGGAGCGGTGCCGCTTCGCCGAGCGAGGCAACTTCGGCAGATCCTTCCTCGGAGTGGAAGGTTGCCGAACTCGAGGGGACGCAGTTCAAGGCGCCTCCGGACTGGGCCGCCAGTTTGGAAGACGGCGTCAGCTACGTCATGGTTCGCCGAAGGACAAGCAGGGGTTTCGGGCTGGGCGCGGCATCTGCAACGCTGGCTCGTCCCTAGCACCCTTCAGCGACGAACTCGCCACAGCGAGCCGCGACAACGTCATCGGTGACTACTCGAAGGTCGAGCGTTTGAAGGACGTGACGTTTGGCGAGACCACGTACTTCGACATTCGAGGATCTGGCGAAGCGCAGACCTACGACCTCTACGGTGCGTTGATTGGAGATATCGAGGTCTCGGTCGCATGGTCCTTTTAACCCTGACTTGGCCACCCAGGATCAGATCGACGGGTGGATCAACCAGGTCATGCCGACGTTTAAGGCTTAGACGAGTTGGGCGCCGCTGAGCCCTGAGGATCTCTGTCGGCGGTGCCCGATAGGTTGCGGTCTGTGGTCGTACATCTGCACCGCGCGCCGCGGACCGATCTGCTCGCCGACTCGCTCGGCGAGCTGTTGTCGGTGCCGCTGGGGGACCCGTTCGCGACGGAGGTCGTGGTGGTGCCGGCGCGGGGGGTGGAGCGGTGGTTGTCGCAGCGGCTCTCGCATCGGCTGGGTGCCGCCAGCGGGCGTGCGGACGGGATCTGCGCGGGGGTTGACTTCAGGACGCCTTGGTCGCTGTTCGCCGAGATCGCGGGCACGGGGGACGAGGATCCCTGGGCGCCGGAGTCGCTGACCTGGCCGGTGCTGGCGGCGATCGACGGGTCGCTGGACGAGGCGTGGGCGAGGCCGCTCGCGCAGCATCTGGGGCACGGGGACACGACGGAGGAAGGCGTACGGCGACGGGGGCGGCGGTTGGCGCTGGCCCGAAGGCTGGCGCGGTTGTTCGCTGCGTACGCGGACCAGCGGCCGGCGGTGGTGGCCGACTGGAGTGCGGGGCGGGACACGGACGGGCTCGGCGCGAAGATCGCCGAGGACCTCGCGTGGCAGCCGCCGTTGTGGCGAGCCGTTGCCGGGCTGGTCGGCGGACCGACGCCGGTGGAGCGGCAGGCCGCGACGGTTGCGAAGCTGAAGGAGGCGCCGGGGGAGTTCGAGCTGCCGGAGCGGGTCTCCTTGTTCGGGCACACGAGGCTGTCGGCGACCGACGTCGAGCTCGTCGCGGCGCTGGGGGAGCACCGCGAGGTGCACCTGTGGTTGCCGCATCCCTCGGAGGCCCTGTGGGAGGCGCTCGCCGGGCTGGATGGGACGGTGGCCCGGACCGCCGACAGATCGCACGACGCGGTCGGGCATCCGCTGCTGGCGACACAGGGTCGGGATACGCGGGAGCTGCAGCGCTCCTTGAACGGGTTCGCCGGAGAGGCGATCACCGACGGTGTGTTCGACACCGACGGCCGGCTGCTCGGATGGCTGCAGGAGGACATCCGCGGCAACACCCTCGGAGAGGCGGCGAGCCGGGTGCTCGCACCGGAGGACCGCTCGATCCAGGTGCACGCCTGCCACGGCGAGGCCCGACAGGTCGAGGTGCTCCGGGAGGTGCTGCTGGGGCTGCTCGAGGACGACCCGACGCTGGAGCCGCGGGACGTGCTGGTGATGTGCCCCGACATCGAGACCTTCGCGCCGCTGATCGAGGCCGGGTTCGGGCTCGGCGAGATGATCGGTGAGACCGGACACCCGGCGCATCGGCTGCGGGTCAAGCTGGCGGACCGGTCGCTGACGCGTACGAACCCGCTCCTGGACGTGGCCACCAGGCTGCTCGACCTGGCGGGTGGCCGGGCGGGGGTGAGCGACGTACTCGATCTCGCTCATCTCGATCCGGTGCGGCGCCGGTTCGGGCTCAACGACGATGCGCTGGAGCAGCTCGAGGAGTGGGCCAAAGACGCCGGGATCAGGTGGGGCTTCGACGCGGAGCACCGTGAGCCCTTCGGGCTGGAGACGTACGTCGCCAACACCTGGCGATTCGGGATGGACCGCATCCTCACCGGAGTGGCGATGTCCGAGGACTCGGCGACCTGGCTCGACACGACGCTGCCGCTCGACGACGTGGGAAGCGGCTCGGTCGAGCTGGCGGGGAGGTTCGCCGAGCTCGTCGACCGGCTGGAGCAGGTGACCGACGAGCTCGCCGGGGTGCATCCGCTGGAGCACTGGCTGAAGGTGATCGAGGAGGGTGTCGCCGCGCTGACGTCGGTCTCGGCCAACGACGAGTGGCAGCCGGGCCAGGTGACGAGGGAGCTGTCCCGGGTGCGGGACGCGGCCAGAGGTCACGAGGTCGACGAGCTGCGACTGCCCGACGTGCGGGCGCTGCTGGGGGCGCGGCTGGCCGGGCGGGCGACGCGCGCCAACTTCCGCACCGGGACGCTGACGGTGTCCACGCTGGTGCCGATGCGGTCGGTGCCGCACCGGGTGGTCTGCCTGCTCGGCATGGACGACGGGGTGTTCCCGAGGGTCGGGATCACCGACGGCGACGACCTGCTGGCCCGCGATCCGCAGACCGGTGAGCGCGACCTGCGCAGCGAGGACCGGCAGCTGTTCCTGGACGCGCTGCTGGCGGCGACCGAGACGCTGGTGGTGACCTACACGGGGGCGAACGAATACTCGGGCCAGCCGCGGCCGCCCGCGGTGCCGCTCGGGGAGCTGCTCGACGCGCTGGACGCGACCGCGGTCTCCGCCGACGGGCGCCCGGTCAAGGAGGTCGTGACGACCCGGCATCCGCTGCAGCCGTTCGACCCGCGCAACCTGACGCACGGCGCACTGGTGGCGGGACATCCCTTCTCCTTCGACCGAGCCGCCGAGGCCGGTGCCGTCGCCGCGGTGTCGGACCGTGTCGAGCCGCCGGAGCTCCTGCCCGCTCCGCTGACGCCGGCCACGACCGGGGACGTGACGCTCGAGGAGCTGCTGGCGTTCTACCGGGCCCCGGTGCGTGCGTTCTTCCGGGACCGGCTGGAGCTGGCGCTGCCCCACGACGACGATCCGCTCTCCGAGGCGCTCCCGGTCGAGCTCGACGGGCTGGGGCAGTGGTCGGTGGGCGACCGGCTGCTTCATGACCTGCTCGCCGGGATGTCGGAGGAGCAGGCCACGCAGCAGGAGTGGCGGCGCGGCGTACTTCCGCCGAAGTGGCTCGGCTGGCGCATCCTCACCGACGTGATCACCAAGGCGAAGCCGATCGCCGCCGAGGCGCTGCGGGTGCGCCAGGCGGGCATCTCCACCGGCCAGGCACGCGCCGTCGACGTCGAGGTCGACCTCGGCGACGGACGCCGCCTGACCGGCACCGTGCCCCAGGTCTACGGCGACCGGCTCGCGCCGGTGACCTACTCCCGCCTGGGCGCCAAGCAGCGGATCGAGTCGTGGGTGCAGCTGGTCGCGCTGGCCGCTTCCGACGAGGACCGCGCCTGGAGCGCCTGGACGCTGGGTCGCCCGGGCAACTCCAGGTCGCGTACGCCGTTCGGGCTCTCCCAGCTCGGGCCGCTCGACCACACCGCGATCGACGTGCTGCGCGATCTGGTGCGGTTGCGCGACAAGGGGCTCTCCGCGCCGCTTCCGCTGCCGCTGAAGACCTCGCTCGCCTACGCGCGCCAGCGGCGCACCCAGGCCGGCGTCGACGACGCGCTCTACAAGGCGGGCTGGGAGTGGAACGACGGACGCTACGAAGGCGAGGAGTCCGACGTGGAGCAGGTGCGTGCCTGGGGCGCGAAGTCCGCGATCCCGGGCCTGGGTGATCCGCCGGAGCCGGGCGAGGAGTTCGACGGGGAGACGTCCCGCTTCGGCGCGCTCGCGATGCGGGTCTGGTCGCCGTTGCTCAAAGCCGAGCAGGGGAGCTGGTGACCATGGACGGATTCGACCTGACCGGCCCGCTCCCGACCGGAACGACGCTGATCGAGGCCTCGGCCGGCACCGGCAAGACCTTCACCATCGGGGCCCTGGTCACCCGCTACGTCGTCGAGGGTGTCGCGACGCTCGACGAGATCCTGGCGATCACCTTTGGCCGCGCCGCCTCCCAAGAGCTGCGCGACCGGGTGCGCTCCCACCTGGTCGAGGCCGAGCGGGCGTTCGCGGCCGCGGTCGCCGGGCGGCGCCCGAGCCCGCTCGACGCCCACCTCGAGCTGCTGCTGGACGTGCCCGAGGAGGAGGTCCGCGTACGCCACGAGCGCGTGCGCGACGCGCTCGCCTCCTTCGACGGGGCCACGATCGCGACCACCCACCAGTTCTGCCAGCTCGTGCTGCGGTCGCTGGGCGTGGCCGGTGACACCGACACCGGTGCCGAGCTGGTCGAGTCGCTCGACGAGCTGGTCGTCGAGGTGGTCGACGACCTCTATCTGCAATGGTTCGGCGAGGCCCGGGAGCGCCCGCCGTTCGACCGCGACGACGCGCTCGGGCTGGCGCGCACCGCGGTCGAGGACCCGCAGTCGCGGATCGCCCCGGCGCCGGAAGAGGACCCGGTGGCCGGTGCGCGGGTGCGGTTCGCGGAGGCGGTGCGGGACGAGGTCGACCGGCGCAAGCAGATGCGCGGCGTCCTCTCCTACGACGACCTGCTCTCCCGGCTCGCGGTCGCCCTGGAGGATCCTTCCGCGCCCGCACGGGCACGGATGCGGCAGCGCTGGCGGATCGTGCTCGTCGACGAGTTCCAGGACACCGACCCGGTCCAGTGGCAGGTGCTGTCACGGGCCTTCGAGGGTCACGCGACATTGGTCCTGATCGGCGACCCGAAGCAGGCGATCTACGCCTTCCGCGGCGGTGACGTCTTCACCTATCTGACCGCCGCCCGGACGGCCGAGACGCAGGCGACGCTCGACACCAACTGGCGCAGCGACGCACCGCTGGTCGAGCGGCTCCAGGTGGTCCTGCGCGGAGCGGCGCTCGGCTCTCCCGACATCGTCGTCCACGACGTGAAGGCACATCACGACGGTTCCCGGCTGATGAACGCACCGAATCCCTCGCCGTTCCGCATCCGCCGGGTCGGCCGCAACGGCTTCAAGCTCACTCGCGGCAAGATGATCACCGCCGGTGACGCACGCAACCACATCGCCCGGGATCTCGCCGGTGACATCGCCGCGCTGCTCGGCTCGGACGCCACCTGGTGCGACCGGCCGGTCCAGGCCGGGGACATCGCGGTCATCGTCGCGATCCGTTCCCACGGGCTCCTGGTCCAGCGTGTCCTGCAGGAGCACGGCATCCCGGCGGTGATGGCCGGCGGCGGTGACGTCTTCCTGACTCCCGCCGGTGAGGACTGGCTCGCGCTGCTGCAGGCGCTCGACTCGCCCCACCGGGCGCCGCTGGTGCGAGCGGCCGGGCTGAGCGTGTTCTTCGGCTACACCGCGACCGAGCTCGACGCGGGCGGAGAGGCGTTGACCTCCCGCATCGCCGACACGCTGCGCGGCTGGGCGCTGCTGCTGCGCGGCCGGGGTGTCGCCGCGCTGATCGAGGCGGCGGAGGAGCGCGGTCTCACCGCGCGGGTGCTGCGGCGCACCGACGGGGAGCGGCTGCTCACCGACGTACGTCATCTCGGGCAGCTGCTCCACGACATCTCCGTGCGCGACTCGCTCGGGCTGCCGGCGCTGCTGACCTGGTTCCGCGACGAGCGGCGGCGCTCGGCGGCCACCGAGCGACCGCGGCGGCTCGACTCGGACGCCGCGGCGGTGCAGATCGTGACGGTGCACGGCTCGAAGGGGCTGCAGTATCCGATCGTCTACCTGCCCTTCGCCTACGACTTCTTTGTCCGCGACCCCGAGGTCGCGCGCTTCCACGACGCCGACGGGCAGCGGACGATCGACGTCACCCGGACCGGTGCCCAGTGGGCAAAGCATGTGGAACGCCACAAGGCGGAGGAGGTCGGCGAGAAGCTCCGTGATCTGTACGTGGCGCTGACCCGAGCGCAGTCGCAGGTCGTCGCGTGGTGGGCGCCGACGGCCAATACGGCCACCGGCGGATTGCACCGGCTGCTGTTCGGTCGAGGTCCTGGACAGGCGGTTGTTCCTGACGATGTAGCCGTGCCGAGCGACGAGCACGCGGCAAGCTTGCTGGACAATGTTGCGCGCCACGGCGGTCCTACGGCCGAGGAAGCTGTACCAGTTGCTGCAGCGACGCCCTTACGTGAGACGCCCCCCGGTGTCCTCGCCGCGCGCGCGTTCACGCGTGAGGTGGACGCGGAGTGGCGGCGTACGTCCTACTCCGGGCTGATCCGGGTCGACGAGGGCGTCACGCCGACCTCGGAGCCGGAGGTCGAGGGCACCGACGACGAGCCGATCGGCGACGACGCCGATCTCTCGCCATCGGAGGTCGAGCTCGTCGAGACCCCGGAGGAGCACCTCTCGCCGATGGCGGAGCTGCCGAAGGGTGCCGGGTTCGGATCGCTGGTCCACGCGGTCCTCGAACACACCGACCCCGAGGCCCCTGACCTGGCCGAGGAGCTGCTGGCGAAGACTCGCGAGCAGCTGCGCTGGTGGCCGGTCCCGGCCTCGGCCGAGGACCTCGCGGCCGCGATGCTGCCGCTCAACCTGACCCCGCTCGGCCCGCTGGCAGACGGGTTGACGCTGGCCCGGATCCCGCTGCGCGACCGGCTGCGCGAGCTCGACTTCGAGATCCCGCTCGCCGGCGGCGATGCGCGTGGACCCGGGGCACCGGACGTACGGCTGAGCGATCTCGCCCCGCTGCTGCGGGAGCATCTCCCGGCGGACGACCCGATGGTGACGTACGCCGACCGGCTGGAGGCCCCGCCCCTGGGCGAGCAGTCGCTGCGGGGCTACCTGACCGGCTCGGTGGACGTGGTGCTGCGGCTGCCCAACGGCCGGTTCGTCGTGGTCGACTACAAGACCAACTTCCTGGGCGTGGAGGCGATGGACTACACCCAGCCGAAGCTCGCCGAGGCCATGCTGCACTCCCACTACCCGCTGCAGGCGCTGCTCTACTCCGCGGTGGTCCATCGCTTCCTGCGCTGGCGCCTGCCCGGCTACGACCCCGAGACGCATCTCGGCGGCGTGCTCTATCTCTACGTCCGCGGGATGCTCGGCCCGGACACGCCCGTCGTCGACGGCATCCCGACCGGCGTCTTCACCTGGCAGCCGCCCGCCTCCCTGGCGGTCGCGCTGTCCGACCTGCTGGATGGAGGCACGGCCGCATGATCGAGCGGTGGGAGTCCGACGACCCCTTCGACGCACGCCTGGCCCGGTCCGCGACCGGTCTGCTGGAGTCGTTCAACAAGGAAGGCGTGCTGACCGCGGCCGACGTACACGTCGCGACCCGCGCCGCCGCGCTCACCGGCGAGGAGCGCGACGAGGTGCGGCTGGCGGTCGCGCTGGCGGTCCGTGCGGTTCGGCACGGGTCGGTGTGCGTCGACCTGGCCGCCCTGCGGGAGACCGAGGAGACGCTGCCGTGGCCGGCTGCTGCCGGCTGGCTGGAGGCGGTCGCCGACAGCCCGCTCGCCGCGCAGTCCCTGGTGCAGGTCGAGGAAGGCCTGCTCTACCTCGACCGCTATCACCGCGAGGAAGGGCAGGTACGCGACGACCTGCTCGCCCGCCTGGCCTCGCCCCGACCCGTGGCCGATGAGGCGCTGCTCGAGGCGAGCGCTTCCCGGCTCTTCCCGGGCGAGGGCTACGCCGAGCAGCGCGCCGCCGCCCTGGCTGCCGCCCGGCAGTCGACGACCGTGCTCACCGGCGGCCCCGGCACCGGCAAGACCACGACCGTGGCCGGGCTGCTGGCGCTGCTCACCGAGCAGTCCCCGACCCCGTTGCGAGTCGCGCTGACCGCGCCGACCGGCAAGGCGGCCGCGCGGCTGCAGGAGGCCGTCGAGAGTGCCCAGCGGGCACCACAGTTCACCGACGACGACCGCGCCCGGCTTCACGGCCTGACGGCATCGACCCTCCACCGGCTGCTCGGCTGGCGGCCAGGCTCGTCGACGCGCTTCAAGCATCACCGCACCAACCGGCTGCCGCACGATGTGATCGTCGTCGACGAGACCAGCATGGTGTCGCTGACGATGATGGCCCGCCTGCTCGAGGCGGTGCGCCCGGAAGCGCGGGTGATCCTGGTGGGCGACCCCGACCAGCTCGCCAGCGTCGAGGCCGGCGCGGTGCTCTCCGACCTCGTCGCCGGCCTCGCCGTGCGCTCGCCCGACGCCGTCGCCGCGCTTCGCACCACCCATCGCTTCGGTGGTGCGATCGGTGCCCTCGCCGCAGCGCTGCGGGACGGCGACGCCGACGCGGCCCTCGACGTGCTGACGTCGGACGACCCCGCGGTCGAGCTCGTCGACCCCGCCGACGAGTCTGCGATGGCGAGCGTCGAACGCGACCTGGTCACCCACGCCGTCGCCCTTCACGAGGCCGCGCTCGCGGGCGACGCGGGGAGCTGCGTACGCATGCTCGACGAGTCGCGTCTCCTCTGCGCCCACCGCGACGGCCCCTGGGGCGTCTCCCACTGGAACCGGCAGATCGAGCGCGGCCTGGCCGAGACCACCGGCGAGCCGCTCGGCATCGGTTGGGGCCACGAGTGGTACCCGGGTCGCCCGGTCCTCGTCACCGCCAACGACTACGGCCTGGGTCTCTTCAACGGCGACACCGGCGTCACCTATCAGGACAGCTCCGGAGACCTCCGGGTCGCGATCGCCGGCGGGGCGACGTACGCCCCTTCACGCCTCGGCGACATCGAGACCCTGCACGCGATGACCGTCCACAAGTCCCAGGGCAGCCAGGCCAGGTCCGTCACCGTCCTGCTCCCGCCCGACGACTCGCCCCTGCTCACCCGCGAGCTCTTCTACACCGCGGTCACCCGGGCCCAGGAGCGGGTACGCATCGTCGGCACCCCCGACGCCGTCACCGCCGCGATCACCCACCGCGCGCAGCGCGCCTCCGGTCTCCGCCAGCGCCTCGGCCACTGACCACCCGCGCCGAGGCGTCACGCGCGTCGGCCGAGTTGGCACCGGCGTGCCAACTCGACCGACCGGCATGACGCCTCGGCCTGCCGGAGCGACGCCTCGGCGCGTCAGGACCGGGCGATGGAGGTGGCGAGCGAGGCGAGGTGGCCGAGGCGGGCGAGCTCGGAGTCGAGGAAGTCGGGACCGCCACGGCGGCCGATGATGACGATCTCGTTGCCGTCGATGCGGGCGCCGGCGAACATGTTCTCGTCCTCGCCCTCGACCTCGATCCGCTCGGGCCGGTCGAGCTCGATGAAGGGGACGTTCTCGGGCGCGCCGTCGGTGGAGCGGGCGATGCCCTTGACGCGGTGGACGCGGATGGCCCAGTCCGCACGGAAGGTCAGGGGCAGCACGTCCACGAGGCGGTCGAGGGCCTCATGAGCGTTCTCGGTGAGGTCCTCGACCGCCTCGAGGTCGAGGAAGAGGTTGCCGCCGGCGGCGTAGCGGGAGATCCAGACGACCTGCACGCCGTCGAGCTCGTTGCACGCCGAGACGATGGAGTCCGGCATCGTGCCCGGAGAGGTCTCGAGGAGCACGTCGTCGACGGCGAGTCCCTCGACCTTGTTCTTCTCGACGATCTCGATCGCCTCGATGTCGCCGCCGGCTTCACCGATGGCAGAGGCAAGGCGACCGAGTGAACCCGGGACATCGGGCAGCTCGACGCGTAGCAGGAACGGCATGGCCATAGACCCTAGCGCCGCGAACCGACAGCCGTGGCACTGTCCCGGTTACACACCGGTCAATTGGTGACCTGTTCGCCGGCCGGCTCCAGCAGGAAGAGCGGGAAGATCCGAGACGTGTTGGGCTGGTATTCGCCATACGTCGGCCAGGTCTTCACCGCGTAGTCCCACCACTCGTCGCGCTCGGCCCCGGAGAGCTCGCGGGCGACGTACGCCTTCTTGGTGCCGCCGTCCTGGAGCACCATGTCGGGGTACGTGCGGAAGTTGGCCACCCACGCCGGGTTCTTGTCGCTGCCGCCCATCGAGGCGACGGCGAGGTACTTCCCGTCGCGCTCGACCCGCATCAGCGGCGTCTTGCGGATCGCGCCGGTCTTGGCGCCGCGGTTGGTGATCAGGATGATCGGCTTGCCGTCGCGCTCGAGGACGTTGGCCTCGGCGCCGTTGGAGGCCTCGAACGCGGCAACCTGCTCGCGCACCCAGTCGGCCGTGCTCGGGACGTACTCACCTTGCAGTTCGGTCATGCCCACTACAACAGCCGAGGACGCGACCTATTCCGAGCCCGGATAGCCTCAGGCCCATGAGCGCAATCGAGGGAGTCTCCGACACGTTCGACCCGAGCCGCTGGGACGAGGTGCCCGGCTTCGAGGATCTGACCGACCTGACCTATCACCGGGCCAAGGAGCACGGCACCGTACGCATCGCCTTCGACCGCCCCGACGTGCTCAACGCCTTCCGGCCGCACACTGTCGACGAGCTCCTCCGCGTGCTCGAGCACGCCCGCACCTCCGCCGACGTCGGCTGCGTGCTCCTGACCGGCAACGGGCCCTCGGAGAAGAACGGCAAGTTCTCCTTCTGCACCGGCGGCGACCAGCGCATCCGCGGCAAGGCCGGCTACCAGTACGAGGAGGTCTCGACAGGCTCGACCACCAATCCGTACGCCGCCGGCCGGACCGGCGCGGAGGAGCCCACCGCGATCGACAAGGCCAAGCTAGCCCGCCTGCACATCCTCGAGTGCCAGCGGCTGATCCGCTTCATGCCGAAGGTCGTCATCTGCGTCGTCCCCGGCTGGACCGCCGGCGGCGGCCACTCCCTCCACGTCGTCTGCGACCTCACCCTGGCCTCGCGGGAGAACGCCCGCTTCAAGCAGACCGACGCCGACGTCGGCTCCTTCGACGGCGGCTACGGCTCGGCCTACCTCGCCCGTCAGGTCGGCCAGAAGTTCGCCCGCGAGATCTTCTTCATCGCCGAGGAGTACTCGGCCGAGGACGGCGTACGCATGGGCACCGTCAACCGCGCCGTCCCCCACGCCGAGCTCGAGGACGTCGCGCTCGAGTGGGGCCGCAAGATCAACGGCAAGTCGCCCACCGCGCAGCGGATGCTGAAGTACGCCTTCAACCTGCTCGACGACGGCCTCGTCGGCCAGCAGATGTTCGCCGGCGAGACCACCCGCCTGGCGTACATGACCGACGAGGCCCAGGAGGGTCGCGACCAGTTCCTGGAGAAGCGCGACCCCGACTGGTCGCCCTACCCCTGGTACTACTGATCTGCTCCGGTCACCACTTCAGCTCGATCTCGAGTTCGCGCTCGTCGTCTCCGATCTCGATCTCGAGCTTGAAGTCGACCTCGTCGGGTACGCGCACCTTGAAGCGCAGTCCTTCTCTTTCGAACTCGACCTCGTTGTTGCTGGCGAGCGCGTCGGCCAGGGCACGCAGGCGAGCCGCTGCTTCCTCACGACGCAGCTTCGCCTGTTCGGTGACTTCCATCAGGTCCATGCTGGACTCCTTCTGACGTTGGGGATGAATGATCTCGACCGAGCGTGATTCGCGCCGGCCCCGGCCATCGCAACCTACCCCGCGGCGACACGGAGACCGACCTTCAAACGCGTGATCAAGAGACGAACAGACGGAGTCTCTCGTCCCTGCTGGGGCCTCGGGTGCGCCATCAGGAACTCCCAGACCGTGTCGTGGAGGTCGTCGAGCGCCGCGCCGGTCGGGTAGGCGTGGTGACCTCGTCAGCGGGGTAGCGCGGCGAGCTCGCTCAGCTCGCGCTGATAGGCGCTGTAGGCCTCGCGCAAGGAGGCCGCCGGCCAGCCCGAGGGACGGAGCTCGACGGGGAGGAGCGGGTCGGTACTGAGGTGGCGCACGATGGCGGCCGCAGTGGCGAGCCGGAGTGCGGGCTCGGGTGTCGAGGCCAGGCGCTCGAGCAGACGCGCGGCCTCGCGGTTCCATCCGGCCAGGTCCCACAGGGAGGCGGCCAGCTCGGCCGGATCCTGCTCCGGCGTCGCGATGAAGTCACGCAGCACCGGGTCGGAGAAGCGGGGACGCCGGAGGTTGGCCGGCCGGGTCCAGACTCCTTCGCGCAGCTCGGCGAGGCGGTGCGCCTTGAGCGCATCGCGCAGGACGGCGCGCTCGGCGCCCGGTCGTCCGCCGGTGACCACGACGGCCATCTCCCAGGAGCCGTCCCAGGCCTTGTCCGCCACGCGTACCGCCTCGTCCTGGTGCGCCTGTCGCTGGACGAGGCGTTCGCCGAGCCGGTAGCCGTCGTCGGTACGTCGCAGGTCGCCGTCGTTGACGGCGCGGGTGAGTGCGACGCGCACGGTCGCCGGGGCGATGCCGAGGAACTGGCCGGCGCGGGCGAGGTCGGCGGGGGTCAGCGGGTCCGGGTGGGCGCCCAGCATCAGGCTCAGGAGGGCAGAACGGGCGGAGAGCGGAGCCAGTTCGTCACGCGGGGTAACCACTCGCGCATCTTCTCATGCAACAGATATAGACACGACTGTCTCAATATCTGTAACGTCGTGAGAACGATCCGCAGTCGACCCGAGGTGGCACCATGACCAGCACGCACGAGGTGTTCAACCAGGTCCCGCCGTTGGTGGGCCACAACACCGCCGGTGACCCGGTCCTGAGGGAAGGCGTGGAACGCGAGGGTGCCGCCTGGGCGCTCCCCGAGATCGACGAGCTGGGCCGCCTCGCCGGCAGCGCCGAGGCGCAGGAGTGGGGCCGGCTGGCGGAGCGGGTGCCGCCGCGTCTGCACACCCATGACCGCTACGGGCACCGGGTCGACGAGGTCGAGTACGTCCCGGCGTACCACCAGCTCATGCAGACCGCGGTCGAGCACGGTCTGCACGCCGCGCCCTGGGCGGACGAGAGGCCCGGCGCCCACGTCGCGCGGGCCGCGAAGTTCTACACCTGGAACGTCGACGCCGGTCACGGCTGCCCGATCTCGATGACCTACGCCGTGGTCCCGGCGCTGCGGGCCGACCCGGGCCTGGCGGGGAGGTTCGAGCCGCTGCTGACCAACCGGGAGTACGACTTCGGCCTGCGTGATCCCGAGACCAAACGCGGTCTGATCGCCGGGATGTCGATGACCGAGAAGCAGGGCGGCTCCGACGTACGCGCGAACACGACGACCGCGACGCCGCAGACCGACGGGACGTACGTCCTGCGCGGGCACAAGTGGTTCACGAGCGCCCCGATGAGCGACCTCTTTCTCACCCTGGCCCAGACCGAGGCGGGCGTCTCCTGCTTCCTCGTCCCGCGCGTCCTGCCCGGCGGCGACCGCAACGCGATGCGCTTCATGCGCCTCAAGGACAAGCTCGGCAACAGGTCGAACGCCTCCTCTGAGATCGAGTACGACGCGGCGACCGGCTGGCTGGTCGGCGAGGAGGGCCGCGGGGTGCGCACGATCGTCGAGATGGTCAACATGACGCGCCTCGACTGCGTGATCGGCTCCTCGGCGGGGATGCGCACCGCGCTCACCATGGCCGCGCACCATGCCACCCACCGTTCCGCGTTCGGCAAGCTGCTGATCGACCAGCCGGCGATGCGCAACGTCCTGGCCGACCTGCAGGTCGAGTCCGAGGCGGCGACGACCGCGATGCTGCGCCTCGCGGGCGCCAACGACCGGGCGATCCGTGGTGACGAGGGCGAGGCCGCACTGCGCCGGATCGCCCTCGCCGTCACGAAGTACTACGTCTGCAAGCGGGCGCCCTTCATGGTCAACGAGGCCCTGGAGTGCCTGGGCGGGAACGGCTACATCGAGGACTTCGACGTCGCGCGGATCTACCGCGAGATGCCGCTCCTCTCGATCTGGGAGGGGTCGGGCAACGTGGCCGCCCTCGATGCGCTGCGAGCGCTCGCGAAGGAGCCGAACACGCTCGATGCGTTCCTCGCGGAGGCCGAGCTGGCCGCCGGTGCCGATGCCCGCTACGACGCCGCGCTGGACCGGCTGAAGAAGGAGTTCACCTCCTTCGACGATCTCGAGCTCCGGGCCCGGCGCATCGTCGAGCAGCTGGCCCTGGTCTTCCAGGGCTCGCAGCTTCTCCGGCACGCACCGGCAGCCGTCGCCGACGCCTTCTGCTCCTCCCGCCTCGGCCGGGACTGGGGCGGCGCGTTCGGCACGCTGTCGCCACGCGGTGACCTCGACGCGATCCTCGAGCGGGCGCTTCCGGCATGACGGTCGACGTCACCACGGACGGCCCGGTCACCACGATCGCGATCAACCGTCCAGACGTACGCAACGCCGTCGATCGGGCGACGGCCGAGGCCCTGGTCGCCGCGTTCGAGGAGTTCGACGCCGACCCGGCCGCCGCCGTCGCGGTGCTGCACGGCGAGGGCGGCACCTTCTGCGCCGGCGCCGATCTGAAGGCGGTCGCGGGCGGAGACCCGAACCGGTTCGAGCCCGACGGGCACGGCCCGATGGGGCCCACCCGGATGCGCTTGGGCAAGCCCGTCATCGCCGCCGTCGCCGGTCACGCCGTCGCCGGCGGCCTGGAGCTCGCGATCTGGGCCGACCTGCGGGTCATGGAGGAGGACGCCGTCTTCGGCGTCTTCTGTCGTCGTTGGGGCGTACCCCTGATCGACGGCGGCACCGTCCGGTTGCCGCGGCTGATCGGCACCAGCAACGCCATGGACATGATCCTGACCGGCCGTCCGGTCGGCGCCGACGAGGCGCTACGGATGGGGCTGGCCAACCGCGTCGTCCCGCCCGGCCAGGCCCTCGCGGCCGCCCAGGACCTGGCCCGCCAGCTCGCCGCGTTCCCGCAGACATGTATGCGTCACGACCGGCTCTCCGTGCTGGAGCAGGAGGGCCTCAGCGAGCAGGAAGCGCTGGCCGCGGAGTACCGCCACGGCGTCGTCTCGGTCACCACCGACACCGTCGAGGGCGCGACGCGCTTCGCCGACGGAGCCGGGCGTCACGGTTCGTTCGGCACCGGCTGAGTGACGTACTGGCCCATCAGCACCTTGATCAACCGCCGGCCGACGGACATGGCGTGGGTGCGGTCGGAGCCGGCGAGCCCGAGGAGCGGGTCGAGGCCGCGTACGTGAGGACCGAGGGCGATGTGGGGAAGCAGCATGATGATCGCGGCGACGAGCGCGTCGCGGTCGGTGTCCTCGCGGAGTGCGCCGATGGCGATGCCGAGATCGACCATGCCGCCGATGACCTCGAGGTAGTCGACGTAGACGGCCTCTCGGACGGCGGCGAGTGCTCTGGGGTTGTGCTCGAGGTTGGCCGAGACCAGCATCTGCCGGTGGCGTGGGTGGTCGTAGAAGTAGTCGATCCACGCATCCATGAGCAGGTTGACCGAGCCGAAGTAGTCGGTCATCCACGGGAAGTCGGCGCTCGCCGTCTCCATCGCCGCTCGGATGTCGTGGCTGGCCCGGGCGATCAGGTGGACGAAGAGGTCGGCCTTGTCGGGGAAGTACTGGAACAGGCTGCCCTTGGAGATCCCGGCCTCACGACAGATCGTGTTGAGGCTGGCCGCGTTGTAGCCCCGGACGCCGAACTCTTCCTCGGCTGCCCGGCGCACGGCATCGCGTTTGGCCTCCGGGAGGCGCTCCCAGGTCAGCGTAGGCACTGGCGCCACCCGCCCCCTCTCATGGCTGGACGCTCGCATCGTAGCGTGCCCCGCTCGAGTCCCTTGACCGTGCTGCAGCGGCGCCCCTAGTCTGTGACCGGTGGTCATATGACCACCGGTCACGTTCGGGCGGAGGCGCGATGTCGAGCACTGACAATGACATTCTGAGGCGCCGTTCCCAGGCGGTCGCCGAGGCGGTGGCGTCCCGTTTCGCGCCGACGACCTACACGCAGGTGGACCGGGTCGGTCGCACCGATGTGCGGTTGGCGATGCCGGACTACCTCGTCGAGTTCGAGCTGGACTGGATGGACGATCTGGTCGAGGTCTTCGTCCGGCCTCTGGGGCCGGGGGGACATGCTCGGCAGCGGCTGGTCGGGATGCTCCCGGCCTACGACCGCGCGCTGTTCGAGAGCGAGATCAGGCGAGCGGTCGGGCGCGGAGGCCTGCGCGGGATGGCGGCCCAGATCGACGCGGCCGCCCGTGCGTTCGAGCGGTTCTACGACGACACCCCGGCCGGCCGAGAAGCCGGTTGCTGAGCCCGAGCGCTCACCCCAGCGGGAGCGGGGCGCTCTCCTTGGTGTTGCCGAAGGCGAACGTGGTCTCGATCGAGGCCAGTGCGGGCATGGTGCGGAGGTTGTCGCGCAGGAACTGCTCGTAGGTCTCGAAGGACGGCGTCACGATCTTGAGCAGGTAGTCGTGGTCTCCGGCCAGGACGTACGCCTCGGTGATGTCGGGGATCGCTCGCAGGTGCTCCTCGACGGCCTCGACCGCGGCGTTGGTGTGGGTGGCCATCTTGATGCGTACGAAGGCGGTGATGTTCATGCCGACGGCGTGCGGGTCGATGACGGCGCGGTAGCCGCTGATCACGCCAGCCTCCTCCAGGGCTCGTACGCGGCGCAGACATGGTGAGGGGGAGAGGCCGACGCGGTCGGCGAGCTCCTGGTTGGTCAGGCGGCCGTTCTGCTGGAGCTCCCAGAGGATGTGCTTGTCGGTGTCGTCGAGCGGGCGCATGGTGGCAGATTCTGCCACTGATCGCCGCAACGATGGCAGATCCGGCAATCATTTGCGCCTCGGTTTTCCCTATCGTGGCGCGACATGGGGATGCGACAGGAGAGCGGCACGCCGGCGCCGGCCGGGTGGGCTGCACTGGGGATGACGGTTGTGCTCTGGTCGTCGTTCGCGCTGAGCACGCGCGGCATCGGCGGGTCCAGCCTGACTGTCGCCGATGCCGCGTTCCTCCGGTTCGTGACGCCGGTGGTCCTGCTCGCCCCGCTGCTGCCGAGCACGGTCCGAGCCGTACGCCACGAGCGGCCGCAGGTTCTCGCCCTGCTGCTCGTCGGTGGGCTCCCGCACTTCCTGGTCTTCGCGTTCGGCGCCCACCTGACCAGTGCGGCGCTCACCGGAATGCTGGTGCCGGGCACGGTGCCGCTGTTCGTCACGCTGCTCGCGATGGCACGCGGCCGGACCTCGATGCCGCCGCGGCGGCTGGCGGCCCTGGGGCTCATCACGGCGGGGGTCGCGGTGAGCGGGTTCCTGGTCGGCGGCGGCGCCTCGCTCGGCGGGGTCGGTCTGCTCCTCGTCGGCGGGTTCGCCTGGGCCGTGTTCACGGCGGGCCTGCAGCGTACGAGCCTGACGCTCCTTCAGATGGTGCTGACCGTCTGCACGGTCGCGAGCCTGGCCGCGCTGGTCCTGGCGGTCTCCGGCGCGATGCCGTCGCACCTGCTCGCCGGGACCGCCGAGCTCGGCGACGTGGTCGCCCTCACCGCGCTCCAGGGCATCGGGACCGGCCTGATGTCGACGCTCTGCTACGCCTTCTCCGTCAGAGCGCTCGGCAGCAGCCGGGCCTCGGTCGGTGGCGCGGTCAGCCCGGTGCTGACCGCGGTCGTCGCGGTCCCGATCTTCGGTGAGCAGATCGGCCTCGGGCTCGCCGTCGCCCTGGCGCTCATCGTCACCGGTGTGGCGGTGTTCAACGGGGCCGGGGCTGCGCCGGCATCAGCAGACGATGCGACCGGTCTCGAACCGGAGGACGTGGTCGGCGGCGGGTTCGTCCAGGAGCAGGATCTCGGTCTGCTGGACGGTGCCCTGAGTCGGTAGCGCGGGTCAGGACAGGGCTCGGCGGGCGGTGTCCAGGAACGTACGGAACGACTCGCGGTCCTCGGGGCCGAGGTCGGCGAGCATCTGCTCCTCGAGCTCCTCGACGCGCGGGTCGTAGGTGTCGAGGAAGGCGCGGCCCTCGGTGGTGAGGCTGATCAGCATCCGGCGCCGGTTGTCGGGGTCGGTGCGCCGCTCGATGAGGCCTCGACGCTCGAGGGCGCCGATGAGGTCGGCGGCCGACTGGGCGCGTACGAACGAGGCGCGGGCGAGGTCGGCGGCGCTCATGGTGGGGCGGCGCTCGAGCACCGAGAGCGCGGTGTACTGCAGGGCGGTGACCCCTGATTCCTTCAGTACGGCGTCGAGCCGCGCTCGGGTGGCGAGCTCGAGCTGCTTGACGACGTAGAGCAGCAGGGGTGCGTCGGTCATGCGGTCATTCAAGCATCGCGGCGCTTGCGGGAGGCGACTACTTCTGAGATTATCAGGATTCCTGTCAATCATGAGGAGTTCATCATGCTCGGAACCCCCCTGCCCGGTGCCCTGCGGGCGGAGCGCATCGACGACATCGCGGTGCTGACTCTCGCCCGCCCCGCGAAGCGGAACGCGCTCAGCGACGAGGCGGTGCTCGGGATCGAGCGGTTCTTCGACGGTCTCGAGCCGGACGTACGTGCCGTCGTCATCGACGCGGACGGCGACCACTTCTGCGCCGGGCTCGACCTGGCCGAGATGACCGAGCGGGACACCCTCGCCGGGGTCGCCCACTCGCGGATGTGGCACCGGGTCTTCGAGAAGATCGAGTTCGGGCCGGTGCCGGTCGTGGCGGCGCTGAAGGGCGCCGTGGTCGGGGGCGGGCTGGAGCTCGCCGCGGCCGCGCACATCCGGGTCGCGGAGGAGTCGACCTTCTACGCGCTGCCCGAGGGACAGCGTGGGCTCTTCGTCGGTGGCGGCGCCTCGGTGCGCGTCCCGCGGCTGATCGGGGTCCCGCGGATGGCCGACATGATGCTGACCGGCCGTCGCTACGACGCGCAGGAGGGGCTGGCGCTGGGCCTGAGCCAGTACGCCGTGGCCGACGGTCTCGGCCGCAAGACCGCCCTCGAGCTGGCCGGCCGGATCGCCCAGAACGCGCCCCAGACCAACTTCGCCGTCGTCCAGGCGCTGCCGCGCATCGCCGAGGCCAACCCCCGCGACGGCTTCCTGATGGAGTCGCTGATGGCCGCGATCGCGCAGGGGACCGACGACGCCAAGGGCCGCATGCAGGACTTCCTCGACGGCCGCGGCAAGAAGGTGACGGACCAGTGAGCATCGAGCAGGGCGACATCGTCTGGTCCCCGCCAGCAGACATCCTCGAGACCTCGCGGGTCGGTGAGTTCCTGGCCTGGCTCGCCCGCGAGCGGTCGGTGGAGATGACGACCCATGAGGAGCTGTGGCGCTGGTCGGTGACCGACCTCGACGGCTTCTGGTCGGCGGTGTGGGAGTTCTTCGGGGTGCGGTCACACACTGCGTACGACTCCGTGCTGGCCTCCCGCGAGATGCCCGGCGCGCGCTGGTTCCCGGGCGCGACCCTCAACTACGCCGAGCATGCGCTCGGCACCGACGAGGATGTCGACCGGGTCGCCGTGGTCGGCCGGTCGCAGACCCGCGACGACGTCGAGCTGACCTTCGGCGACCTGCGCGACCAGGTGGCCCGGGCACGGGCGGCGCTGAAAGGCATGGGCGTACGCCGCGGCGACCGCGTCGCCGGCTACCTCCCCAACATCCCCGAGGCGCTGGTCGCCTACCTCGCGACCGCCAGCCTGGGGGCGACCTGGGCGAGCTGCGCCAGCGAGTTCGGGCCGCGCAGCGTGATCGACCGTTTCGCCCAGATCGAGCCGGTCGTGCTGCTGGTCGCCGGCGGCTACCGTTACGGCGCCAAGGACATCGACCGGCGCGAGCAGGTGGCCGAGATCCGGGCCGAGCTGCCGTCGGTTCGTCATGTGATCGACGTGGAGTACGGCGCACGCCGGGTCGAGGACGCCCTCTTCTGGACCTCCCTGCTCGACGCGGAGGACGGGGCGGAGCTCGCCTTCGAGCCGGTTCCCTTCGACCACCCGCTGGTCGTGCTCTTCTCGTCCGGCACGACCGGCCGGCCGAAGGCGATCGTGCACGGTCACGGCGGCATCCTGCTCGAGCACCTCAAGAACCACGCGCTCTCGTGGGACATGGGGCCCGAGGACCGGATGCTGTGGTTCTCCACGACCGCCTGGATGATGTGGAACGCGCTGGTCTCCTCGCTGCTGGTGCGCTCCTCGATCGTCATGGTCGACGGCAACCCGATGCACCCCGACCTGACCTGGCAGTGGCGGCTCGCGGCCTCGACCGGGGTGACGGTCATGGGGGCCAGCCCTGGGTTCGTGATGGCCTGCCGCAAGGAGGGTGTCGAGCTGAAGGGCCTCGGTGACCTGCGGATTCGCGTCCTCGGCTCGGCCGGTGCGCCACTCCCCCCGGAGGGCTACGCCTGGTTGTCCGACCAGCTCCCCGACGCCCAGATCAACGTCGGCAGCGGCGGCACCGACGTCTGCTCCGGCATCGTGCAGAACAACCCGCTGCTCCCGGTCTACGCCGGCGAGATCTCCGGTCGCTGCCTCGGCGTCGACGCCCACGCCTACGACGAGTCCGGCCGCCCGGTCACCGGCAGCCTCGGCGAGCTGGTCATCACCTCGCCGATGCCCTCGATGCCGGTCGGCTTCTGGGGCGACGAGGACGGTTCTCGTTACCGCGAGGCCTACTTCGACCACTATCCGGGCGTCTGGCGCCACGGCGACTGGATCCTCTTCCACGACAACGGCAGCTGCCACGTCGCCGGTCGCTCCGACGCGACCCTCAACCGTGGTGGCGTACGCCTCGGCACCGCCGAGTTCTACCGCGTCGCCGAGGAGGTGGACGGTGTCGCCGACTCGCTCGTCGTCCATCTCGAGGATCCCGACGGCGGCAACGGCGAGCTGCTGCTCTTCGTCGTCTCCGACGAGGGCGCCCGTCTCGACGATGCGCTCCGCGCCCGGCTGGTCGGCGCGCTGCGCTCCGCGCTCTCCCCTCGGCACATCCCGGACCAGGTGATCGAGGTGCCGGCGGTGCCGCGCAACCTCACCGGCAAGAAGCTCGAGCTGCCGGCCAAGCGGATCCTGCAAGGCGTACGTCCCGAGGACGTCGCCAGCCGCGACGCCCTCGCCGATCCGGCTTCCCTGGATCCGTTCGTCGAGCTGGCGAGATCCGGTGCTCTGCGGGGGGTGGGCAAGTGATCTGCCGGCGGAATGTTCACCGAGGTACCTCGGTGAGCGGTCACTTCCTTCGTGGAACTCCACAAAGGAAGTGCAGCTCCACCGAGGTACCTCGGTCAGCATCCGAGGAGGAGGCAGCATGAGGAGCGGCGAGAACGTTCGTACGCTCGGGGTCGTCGGCACCGGCGCGATCGGTGTCAGCTGGGTGGTCCTCGGGCTCGAGCACGGACTGGACGTGGTCGCCTGGGACCCGGCCGAGGGGGCCGAGGAACGGCTGCGTGCACAGGTCCCCGAGGGATCTCTGCGGTTCGCGGACGGCCTCGAGGACCTCGGCGCGGCCGCCGACCTGGTGCTCGAGAGCGGACCCGAGCGGCTGGAGGTCAAGCGCGAGATCTTCGCCGCGCTCGACGCGTCAACGCCGGCTGATGTGCTGCTGACCAGCAGCTCCTCGGGGCTGATGCCGAGCACGTTCCAGGACGCCTGCACGCGGCACCCGGAGCGGGTCCTGGTCGCCCACCCGTTCAACCCGCCCCACCTGGTGCCGCTGGTCGAGGTCGTGGGTGGTTCCGCGACGTCGAAGGAGGCCGTCGAGGCTGCTGTGGAGACCCTGCGCCACTTGGGCAAACGTCCCATCCACATCCGCCGCGAGGTTCCGGGGCACGTGGCCAACCGGCTCCAGGCGGCGCTGTGGCGCGAGGCCTACCACCTCGTCGACCAGGGCATCGTCTCCGTCGCCGACATCGACACCGCGATCGCCGACGGTCCCGGTTTGCGCTGGTCCCTGCTCGGGCCCTTCGCGACCCAGCACCTCTCCGGTGGTCCCGGCGGGCTGGGCCACGTGCTCGAGCACCTCGGCCCGCCCATGGTCGACTGGTGGGACGACCTGGGTCACCCCGAGCTCACCGCCGGCTTGATCGACAAGCTGGTCGACGGGGTCGACGAGGAGCTCGACGGGACCTCCGCCGAGGACCTGGTCGCGCGCCGCGACCAGGCGCTGCGGCGACTGCTGGAGATCAAGACCGACCTCGGGCTCAACTGAGCCCCACACACACCCGAAGACGACGAACGAGGATCGACATGTTGGACAGCGGCATCGGATCGTGGCCCGCCCGCCGGGCCCGGATGACCCCTGGCGCGCGGGCGTTCGTGCAGGACGACGCGGTGGTGACGTACGCCGAGGTCGACCGCCTCGTCGAGGCGGTCGCCCGTGGGCTGAAGGCCCGTGGCGTCGCGGCCGGCGACCGGGTCGCCTTCCTCGGCCTGAACTCCATCGAGCTCGCGGTGACACTCTTCGCCACCGCGCGGCTGGGGGCGGTCTTCCTGCCGCTCAACACCCGGCTCGCGCCGCCCGAGCTGGCCTGGATCCTCACCGACGCCGAGCCGGCGCTGCTGATCCACGCCGACGACTTCGACGAGGCGGTCTCCGCCGAGCCCGTCGCGACCCTCGGCCTGCCGCGCCACCGGTTCACCGCCGCCGGCGGGCACGGGCTGGAAGCCCTGGCCCTCGAGTCGGCAGGGGAGCGGGCCGAGCGGATCGACGTCGAGGTCGGTCTCGACGACGTCTTCATGATCCAGTACACCTCCGGCACCAGCGGCCGCCCGAAGGGTGTGATGTTGACGCACGGAAACATCGCCTGGAACGCGTTCAACCTGCTCGTCGACGTCGACATCCGCTCCGACGAGATCGCCCTGGTCACCGCGCCGCTGTTCCACACCGCCGCGCTCAACCAGGTGCTGCTCCCGACCTTCCTCAAGGGCGGCACGTCCCTGATCGCGGCCCGCTTCGACCCGGCCAAGGCGATCGCCACCATCGAGCGGGAGCGGGTCACCCTGCTCTTCGGCGTCACCTCGATGTACCAGGCCCTGGCCCAGGAGCCGACCTGGGCGAGCGCCGACCTCGACAGCCTCCGTTCGGCCCTGAGCGGCGGCGCCCCGATCCCACGCACCCTCCTCGACACCTGGCAGTCCCGCGGTCTGCACATCATCCAGGGATACGGCCTCACCGAGGCCTCCCCGGGTACGACCATGCTGCGCGCCGGCGACGGCCTCGAGAAGCTCGGCTCCGCCGGCACCCCCTGCTTCTTCACCGACGTACGCATCGTCGCTCCCGGCGGTGAGGACGCCGTCCCCGGCCAGCCGGGCGAGGTCCACGTCAGCGGTCCCAACGTGACCCCCGGCTACTGGCACAACGCAGCGGCGACGGAAGCTGCCTTCGACGGGCCGTGGCTGCGTACGGGGGATGTCGCGGTGCTCGACGACGACGGCTTCCTCTTCGTGGTCGACCGGGTCAAGGACATGTTCATCAGCGGCGGCGAGAACGTCTACCCGGCCGAGGTCGAGCAGGCGGTCTACACACATCCCGACGTCGCCGAGGCTGCGGTCATCGGCGTGTCCGACGAGCGCTGGGGAGAGGTGGGAAGAGCCGTCGTCGTACGCCGCTCCGACTCCGCCCTCACCCAGGACGACCTGCTGAAACACCTCGACGGACGGCTGGCCCGCTACAAGATCCCCAAGGCCGTCGTCTTCGTCGACGAGATCCCGCACAACGCCTCCGGGAAGCTGCTGAAGTCCCGGGTGCGCGAGCTGTACGGCACCCCGGAAGGAGCCACCCCATGACCGGCCGCTACCAGCCCCGGATCGACACCCGAACGATCCGAGCCCTCGACATGCACACCCACGTCGAGGCCGACCACCACGGTCACCTCTCGCTCGACCAGGAGCTGATGGACGCCTCGGCGGCCTACTTCCGCGGCGACCACCCCCGCACCCCGACCGTCGACGACCTCGCCGCCTACTACCGCGAGCGGAACATGGCCGCGGTGATCTTCACCGTCGACGCCTCGACCGGCCTCGACCACCCGCCGCTGTCGAGCGAGGAGATCGCCGAGCGCGCGACCGAGCACGCCGACGTGCTGATCCCGTTCGGCTCGGTCGACCCCCGCAAGGGCGAAGCGGCCGTGAAGCAGGCCACGAAGCTGGTCGAGGACCACGGCGTACGCGGCTTCAAGTTCCATCCCGGCCTGCAGGCCTTCTCCCCGAACGACCCGGAGCACAGCCCGCTGTGGGCGACCCTGCAGGAGCTCGGTGTGGTCGCGCTCTTCCACACCGGCCAGACCGGGATCGGGGCCGGCCTGCCCGGCGGCCGCGGGATCAAGCTGCGCTACTCCGACCCACTGCTCCTCGACGACGTGGCTGCCGACTTCCCCGACCTGCAGATCGTGATGGCTCACCCCGCCGTCCCGTGGGTCGACGTGCAGATCTCGATCGCCACCCACAAGGCCAACGTGCACATCGACCTGTCCGGCTGGTCGCCGAAGTACTTCCCGCCGCAGCTGGTCAAGCAGCTCAACGGCCCGCTGCGCCACAAGGTTCTCTTCGGCTCCGACTTCCCGGTGATCACCCCCGACCGCTGGTTCGCCGACCTTTCGATGCTCGAGATCAAGGACGAGGTCCGTCCCCTGCTCGTGAAGGACAACGCCCTGCGCCTGCTCGGGCTGGACTGAGCGACTGTTTTTCGCCGCCAACCCCTTGACGGGGTGACGTGCATCACTAGAATCGACAGGAATCCTGATAAACAGGAATCCTGAATGGAGCCCCCATGACCCTCACCTCCGGCGGTAGCACGACCGGTCCACGCACGCAGATGGGCCGGATCGTCGCCAGCAGCTTCACGGGCAGCCTGATCGAGTACTACGACTTCCTGCTCTACTCCACCGCCTCGGCGGTGGTCTTCAACCAGGTCTTCTTCTCCAACCTCGACCCGGTCACCGGCACGATCGCCTCCTTCGGCACCTTCGCCGCCGGCTACCTGGCGCGCCCGCTCGGCGGCGTGGTCTTCGGCCACTTCGGCGACCGGCTCGGGCGGAAGAAGATGCTGGTCCTGACCATGCTGATCATGGGTGTGGTCAGCTTCCTGATCGGCTGCCTGCCGACGTACGGCCAGATCGGGGCGGCCGCGCCGGTTCTCCTGGTCCTGCTCCGGGTCGTCCAGGGCGTCGCGATCGGCGGCGAGTGGGGTGGCGCGGTGCTGATCACCGCCGAGCACGCCACCTCCCGGCGCGGCCTGTGGGCGTCGTTCACCAATGCCGGCGCTCCGGCCGGCATGGTCCTCTCGACCGCGGTGATGGCGTTGATGGCCTCGGTCACCACGCCCGAGCAGTTCACCGCATGGGGCTGGCGGGTGCCGTTCCTGCTCAGCATCGTTCTGCTCGGGGTCGGTCTCTGGATCCGGCTCAGTGTCACCGAGTCGCCGGCCTTCGAGGCGATGAAGGACCGCAGGGCGGAGGCGAAGACGCCGCTGCTGGAGATCCTCCGCGAGCACCCGCGTACGCTCCTGCTGGCCGTCGGTGTCGGCCTCGGCGCCTTCGTGGTGCAGGGCACCTTGACCACCTTCCTGATCTCGTACGCCCTCGGTGCCGGATTCGAGCGGCCGACGGTGCTCAATGCGCTCACGGTCTCCTCGGCCGGCGCGGTCATCGGCATCCTCGGCTGGTCCGCGCTCACCGACCGCGTCGGCCGCCGCCCCGTGGTGCTGACTGCCGCCGTCGCGACCGCGGTCTTCGCGTACCTGCTCTTCCCGATGCTCGACAGTGGTTCGGTGGCGCTGCTCGTGCTCGCGGTCGTCCTCGGGCAGTCGGTCATCCATGCCGCCTTCTACGGCCCGCTCGCCGCGCTGATGAGCGAGGTCTTCAAGACCTCCTCGCGCTACACCGGCGCCTCGCTGGGCTACCAGCTCGCCGGCATGGGTGCGGGTCTCTCCCCGCTCCTCTTCGCCTCGTTGCAGAAGGCCGGAGCCGGCACCGTCATGCTCTCGACGGTCATCGCGGGGTTCTGCCTGCTGAGCGTGTTTTCCCTGATCAGGCTCGGGGAGACCAGCTCCCGCGAGCTCGTCGACGCCTGAGGTCCCCATGCAGCAGAGCCCGCCGTGCGAGTCGCGGCGGGCTCTGCTGTCTCATCTGTCCCGGGCCGGCCGGCGAGCCGCCAGGTATTCGGCGGGCATGCCCGGCCCTGGACGCACCACGACCTGCTCGGGCGGGACGTTTCCATGCTGCTCGCACCTCGTCTCGACATGGATCGGCTCGCCGCAGTCGGTGTGCAGGTAGTCGATGGGCCGCCCGTCGGGGGCGAACCAGGTGTCGCCCCACTCGGTGAGGGCGATCAGCGCCGGGCGCAGGCCCTGGGCCATCGCGGTGGGCCGGTAGTCGCCGGCGTCGTCGCGCGTCATCAGCCCGGCCTCGACGAGGGTGGCGAGGCGCGTCTTCAGGATGTTGGTCGCGATGCCGAGGTTGTGCTGGAAGTCCCCGTAGCGCGTGACGCCGGCGAAGATCGCGTCCCGCAGGATCAGCAGGGTCCAGCGCTCGCCCACGACCTCGAGGGAGCGGGCGATGGAGCAGATCTGGCCGTCGTACGTCTTTCCGAGCACGAGGACGACTCTAACAAACCACTTGCATGATGAAAGTCGTCGTGTCTACGGTGGGCTTGCATGATGCAAGTCCAGGATCCAAGTCACAGCCGATCCCAAGGGGAGACCATGAGCGACCTGACCGCAACCTTCACCGTCGACGCCACGCCGCAGGAGGCGTACGAGGCCATCAACGACGTACGCTCCTGGTGGGGGCACCACATCGCGGGACCGACCGACCGGGTCGGCGCCGAGTGGTTCTACCTGGTGCCGGACATCCACTACTCGAAGCAGGTCGTCAGGGAGCTCGTCCCGGGTGAGCGCGTCGTGTGGGAGTTCACCGACGCCTACCTCGACTTCATCGCCGACAAGAAGGAGTGGATCGGCACGACCGGCCGCTTCGACATCGTCCGCGAGGGCGACCAGACCCGGGTGACCTTCACCCATGAAGGCCTCGGGCGCGGGGACGAGTGCTTCGACGTCTGCTACGACGCCTGGACCCACTACATCACCGTCAGCCTCAAGGGCCGGATCGAGTCGGGTGAGGGCACCATCCGGACCCAGGACGAGGACAAGGCCGCCATCGGCCGGTGACGCTCAGGCGAGGATGCCCCGGATCTCGTCGATCGTCCGGACGAGCAGCGCGCCGGTGTGCGGCTTCGTGACGCCCATCGTCGGCTCCGGCCAGAGGGTGAGGGGGACGCTCTGCCCGTCAGCGGAGGTGATCACGAACCCCTCGACGACCCGCGCGGTGTTGATCCTGACCTCGGCCGCCGCGACGGTCGCGCCCCGTCCGGGAAACGCGAGCAGCCGCGCCGGCTGCCCCGGGCCGCTCTTCCAGACCGACACCTCGTCAGGGCTCACCACCAGGATCGTCGCGGAGAGCTTCCACATCCCCATCTGCGGTCGCGTGAAATAGGCATGCGCCGTCGCCCGGAACGCCGCGAGGGCTCGTCGTTGTCCGCGGACGGTCGCGGCGCCGTACGCGACGAGGCCCGCCACGCCGGCGAGCAGGGCGATCACGATCACGATGAGCACCAGCACGGCGGGTAGTCCACCACACCCGCGGGTGAGAAGTGGTCGATATGGGCCCTCCGGAGCCGCTCGGGAGAGCCCGAAGTGACCACTCCTCGAGCGGTCGATCGCACGCCGGCCGCGCTCTCGTGCCTGGTATTACTTGAACATGCTGAAGACCTGGCTCGGCCGCGGTCGTCTGGCGTTGTACGTCGCCGCGACCGTGCTGGGCATCGTGCAGGCCGCGGTGCTGACCGACGCCTACGACGTCGCGGGCGGGGTCGCGCTGCTGCTCGGGTTCACACATGCCGCCTCGATCCCGTTGGCGCTCCGGCGTCCGGTGGAGGCTGCCGGGCTCTCCCTGGTCGCGGTGACCGTGGCCGCGCTGGCCATCGCGAGGCAGGGCGAGGGCGGATGGCCGTGGATGATCCCACCGCCGACGCTGACGCAGTTGCTGGTGCTGGTGGTGCTGACCCTGGTTGCCGGGTGGCGGGTGGCCGCGATCACCCTGGGCATCCAGGTCGCTGCTGGGGTGGTGCTGGCCGTGGTCGGGATGGCCTGGAACCCTTTCGTCGACTCGCTTGTGGCGGTGGCCAACTTCGCCTCGCTCGCGCTGCTGATCGGCGCGCTGGCCACCGTCGCCCGCCGGCTTTCGGAGAGCCGCAGCGCGCTGCGCGAGGAGCACGAGCGTCGCTCGGTCGTGGAGGAGAAGGCCCGCATCGCCCGCGAGCTGCACGACGTGATCGCCCACAACATGTCGCTGATCACCGTGCAGGCCAGGTCAGCTCCGCACCGGGTCGACGACGTCAGCCCGGCGGCGGAGGCGGAGTTCGCCGAGATCGCCGACCTGGCGGCCTCGGCGCTGCGGCAGATGCGCGGGGTGCTCGACGTGCTGCGTACCGCGGAGGGGCAGTCGGGTCGGGTCCCGGTGCCGGGCATCGACGGGCTGGGTGAGCTCTTCGAGTCTGCCCGCGGGACCGGGCAGCGGGTCGAGGTGCGCGGTGACCTCCCTGAGCTCGCCGACGTTGCCCCTGAGGTGGGCACCGCGGCCTATCGGATCGTGCAGGAGGCGCTCAGCAACGCCCGTCGCCACGCTCCCAGCGAGGCGGTCGGCGTCGACCTGACGCTGGGGGAGGAGGACCTCGAGATCCGGGTCGCCAACCCGCTCGACGGTGCCGCACCTGCGGCCGAGAACACCGGCGGCGGTCACGGCCTGATCGGGATGCGTGAGCGCGCCGCAGCCGTCGGCGGTAGCCTCAACGCCGGAGCGGTCGACGGCGGGTTCGTCGTCGACGCCCGGCTCCCGGCCCAAACCGCCATGCGCATGCCCTCCAAACGCGGTAGAAAGACGCCGTGACGGTGAAGATCGTGGTCGTCGACGACCAGGAGATGGTGCGCTCCGGCTTCGTGGCGCTGCTCAACACCCAGCCTGACATCGACGTCGTCGGCACCGCCGCGGACGGCTCCGAGGCGGTGCAGGTGGTGCGGCGTACGCATCCCGACGTGGTGCTGATGGACGTCCGGATGCCGGTGATGGACGGGATCGAGGCGCTCCGGCAGCTCTCCGAGAACCCGGCCACCGCGCAGACCAAGGTGGTCATGCTGACCACCTTCGACGCCGACGAGTACGTCCACGAGTCGCTGCGCCTCGGCGCGAGCGGGTTCCTCCTCAAGGACGCCTCGCCCGACGAGCTCGCCTCCGCGATCCGGGTGGTCCATGCCGGCGAGGCGCTGCTCTCGCCGTCGGTGACCCGGCAGGTGATCGCGCAGTTCGCCCGCGCCCCGCGCAAGCGCAAGCAGGACCCGCGCCTCAAGCAGCTCACCGAGCGCGAGCGCGAGGTGCTCGAGAACATCGCCCGCGGCAGCTCCAACAGCGAGATCGCCGCCGAGCTCTTCCTCGCCGAGCAGACCGTGAAGACCCACGTCAGCCGCATCCTCGGCAAGCTCGGCCTCCGCGACCGCGCCCAGGCCGTCGTGTTCGCCTACGAGAGCGGCCTGGTCGCTCCGCACGTCTGACGACCCGGCCCGCAATGGTGCGGGCCGGGTCATGCATCTCAGCGTGGCCAGATTGCGTTGGTGACCTTCCCCCCGCTGACGTCCACGGTCAGCTGGACCGGACCGTCCGGCCGGACGTACAGCTCGTAGTTCCCCTCGGCGACCTCGTAGAAGACAACCGAGTAGACCGTGTCGCCCGCGGGTGTCGGTCGTGGCACCACAGCGACGTGCGGCAGCCCATGGTGATGACCGTGATCGCGGTCATCGTGGCTATGGCCCTTCGCATGCTTCGGCCCAGGCGGGACGGATGGGCCGGTCGGGCGCAGCTCGATCTCCAGCCCTTCGAGCTCGGCCGGCATCTCTACGACCAGGGCACCGATGTCGCCACCGATGTCCAGTGGCACCGATGACCCCTGCCCGGCATGGGGGTTCTCGCGGAGATTCGCGTCCTTGCTCATCAGGCGGCCGGCACGCCCGGCTCGGACTGGTATCCGCCGGCAGGCGTACCGAGGTACGGGAACACCTTCAGGTAGTCGGAGTTCGTGTTCGACGTACCGTCCTTGACCGCGCTCGCCGCGTCGTCGGGGGTGAACTTCGGGTCGACGAGCGGGATGGTGAGCCCGGCGACCGCTCGCAGCTCGACAGTGACCACGTCGTCGAAGACCCGGCGTCCGTTGGGGAATCCGGCGGCATCGCCGGCGACGAGTCCGAGCGGGTTCGGTTCCTTGGCCGGCGGAACGGCGACGTTCAGTCGGAGCATGTCGGACTCGACCGGGCCGGTGTAGTTCTGGAACCCCGGCACGACGCCCTCCGGGATCCCGGTCAGCAGGATCGCTGCGAGGTCCGCCCGCGGCTTCTTGTACGCCGCCAGGTTCGGGAACACATCCGGGTAGAGCACGGGCAGCAGACCGGCGAGCTCCGGCTTGGTCACGTACTTGGCGTACTCGCTGTCCTCCGACGGCCGCCTGCTGTTCCACCTGTCCTTCTCCGCCATCGGCACGATGACCTCGTTGAACAGGGGATTGCCCAGCCGCGAAACCTGCTTGTGCGGGCCGTGCCACAAGGAGATGCCGAGAAGCTCGTCGAAGATCCTGGACTGCTGCCGGCTGGCCGACGCCCAGACACCGATGGTCGCCTTCGGGTCCATCACGTCCTTGGGGACCCGACCGTTGCGGGTCAGGTCGCTGATCGGGACCTGGAGCGCGATCGTGTGCACGTTCGAGCCCTGCAGACCGTTGACCCCGGCCGCTTCAGCCGACGGGATCAGGTGCGCCATCTGGAACGGCCGCAGCGTACCGAGGTCGAAGATGCTGCCCAGGTCGGCGAAGAAGCCGTCCGCGCGCTGCCCGGCGAACACCGTGCGTCCGCCATCGAGGGTGTGGACCGCAGCCTTGGCGAGCTTGGCGTAGTCCGGCGTGCTCCGGACGCCTACGTTGACCGGCGGTGCGGGGAGGTCACGGCCCAGGGTCCGGGACCTGCCCTTCTCCACTCGGGTGACCGAGTAGTACTGCGGACGGTTCCAGGTCTCGTCGTCGATCGAGGTGATCGGTCCGGTGTTGTAGAGGAAGGTCTTCTTGTTCCGGATCTCGGCCCGGAACCGGAACTGGTAGCTGATGTCGGTCTTACCGTCTCCGCCGTTGGAGATGTGGATCTGGTAGAGCACGTCGTCGCCGAACTCGTAGAAGTTCGGCCCGCCGTACGGGTTCTGGAACGGGATGAAGTTTGCGATGAGCGTGACCGTGTCCGGCTTGTCCGGGCTGACGAACGCGTAGACATCGGTGTTGTCGGCGACCGGATCTTTCGAGATCTCCGGTGCTTCGCGATGGGACGACATGAAGTTCCTCCACTAGAGGCGCTGATCGATGAGATGAAGTACGAAGGGAGCCGCGGTACGCCGGCCCGTAATGAGGTCAGGCGGTCCGCGCGGATCCGGCCAGGCGGGCGGCGAGCTCCCGATCGGTCACCAGGACCTCGCGGTCGCCGACCATGATCGCCAGCTGGCCCTGCTTGACGTTCTTCACGTGCACCACGAACGACTCCGCGTTCGCCAGGTCGACCGACTCCAGGCCGGCCGCCGCATCGGCGGATGACGGACCGAAGATCTTGGGTGCGGCGACCGCGCCGACCGCTGCCGCTGTCCCGGCCCCGGCGATCACCAGGAAACCGCGACGTGACTGTTCACTCATGGCTGTTCCTTCCACTCGACAGGCGCTGCCACCGAACGGCCAGCTGCGGCCCTATCTGGTGGCGGTGATCTGGATCACAAAGTCGCGCCACGGCGTGATTCGTCCTCGAGGGCGAGATGGATTTGATGAGACGCGAAGCCTTCGCCTCGGTGCGGTCGATCCCAGCCACGAGTCGCACCGGGTTCTGGCTCCTAGGGGGCATCCCGCACTACCCCGGTAGGGGGTCGAATGGCTCCCGGGAGTGACGCGCGGATCGACGCCTGATCCCTACCGTCACGGCCATGACAGTTGTGATGCCGCTCAGGTACGGCCTCAACGAGGCCGACGGAACCATCGGACCCCGCCTCCTCGCCTGCGACCCGCCCGGAGGGGCGCGGGTCGTGGAGGCCTTCGGGGATGTCGTGACCGCCGACCACATCGCGGTCCTGGTGCCCGGCAACGGCCACCACCTCGGCAACTACTTCACCAGCACCGAGGCCCACAGTCCACGCTCCCGGGGGCAGTTGCTGCTGCGTACGATGCAGGAGATCGCGCCGGAGAGCCGGTCGGCGGTCGTGGTCTGGCTGGGCTACCACTCGCCGCCGGAGTGGTACAACGCGATCACCAACGGGCCCGCCTACGCCGGCGCCGGCGACCTGGCCGCCCTCACCCACTACCTGCCGCGCTCTGCCCATCTCACCCTGGTCGGGCACAGCTACGGCTCGACCGTCGCCGGCCTCGCCCTCGCAAGTGCCCGCGCCGAGGACTACGTGGCGCTGGGCAGCGCCGGGATGGGTGCGGTGCGGCGCTCCGAGCTGGGCACCGGCACCCGGCTCTGGGCTGCGTACGGCGAGACCGACCGGATCCGGCTGGTCCCGCGGGTGCGGGTCGGGCGTCTCGGTCTCGGTCGCGGCCCGCTCGAGCTGGGCGCGACCCGCTTCGGGACCGGCGACATCCCCGGCCACTGCGGCTACTACGCCGAGGGCAGCGAGTCGCTGCTCAACATCGCCCGGATCGCTCTGGGTCGCTACGGCGAGGTGACACCGGCCGGCACGACCACCGCTCCGCGTACGCCGCGGCGCACCCAGCACATCGCAACTCTGCCCATCAAAGAAGTGGAGACAGCAGCATGATCACCGACGAACCCGCCATCTGGACCCAGGGGCTCCGCAAGAGCTACCCCGGCCGCGGCGCAGCCCTGGACGGCATCGACCTCGCCGTCCCCGCCGGCACGGTCCATGGCCTGCTCGGCCCGAACGGCGCCGGCAAGACCACGACCGTACGCATCCTGGCCACCCTCGCCAGCTTCGACTCGGGCCAGGCCTGGGTCGCCGGCCGCAACGTCGCCCGCGACCGGGCCGGGGTGCGGGCGCGGATCGGCATCGCCGGCCAGTACGCGGCGGTCGACGGCGTCCTGAACGGCCGGCAGAACCTGGAGATGTTCGCCCGCCTGCACCGGATGCGTGCCCGCGCGGCACGACAAAGAGCCGACGAGCTGCTGGAGCGCTTCGACCTCGTGGAGGCCGCCGGCCGGCCGGTGAAGGGCTATTCAGGGGGCATGCGACGAAGGCTCGACCTTGCCGTCAGCCTCATCCGCAGCCCGCGGGTGCTCTTCCTCGACGAGCCCACCACCGGGCTCGACCCGCGCAGCCGGATCGAGGTCTGGGACGCCGTCCGCGAGCTGGCCGACTCGGGCACGACCGTGCTGCTCACCACCCAGTACCTGGAGGAGGCCGACCGGCTGTGTTCACGCATCACGATGGTCGACCGCGGCCGCGTCGTCGCCGAGGGGACGCCCGCCGAGCTCAAGTCCAGCGTCGGCGGCCGGGACCTCGACGAGGCGTTCCTGCTGATCACCGAGGGGGCGTGAGATGAGCACCCTGACCGAACCCACCGTCCACGGATCACGCATCACGTGGGCGACGGTCGACACCTGGGTGGTGGCCAAGCGCCACCTCCTCCATCTCGTACGCCGCCCCGACGAGCTCCTCGGCACCCTGATGATCCCGGTGATGGCGGTGGCCATGTTCGGCTTCGTCTTCGGCGAGGCCTTCGGGGTCGCGATGGACGTGCCGGGGGAGGAGTATCGCGAGTTCCTGCTCCCCGGCCTCTTCGCCCTCACCATGGCGTTCGGCATCGGAAACACCACGATCTCGGTCGCCGAGGACGTACGCGGCGGGGTGTTGGACCGGATGCGATCCCTTCCCATGTCGCCGGTGGCGGTGCTGGCCGGGCGGGCCCTGGCCGACGTGATCCTGGCCGTCGTCGAGCTCAGCATCCTGCTGGCGCTCGGGACGCTGTTCGGCTGGCAGGCCCATCTCGGGCTCGGCGCGGTGATCGCCGCGCTCGGGCTCCTGGTCCTCCTCAGGATGGCGTTCTCCTGGGTCGGCATCCTGCTCGGTCTGCTGGTCAGCGGCCCGGAGGCGGCGATGAAGTACTTCGCACTCGTCTTCCCGCTCGCCATGGTCGCCGACACGATCGTGCCGACCGACCTGATGCCGGGCTGGCTCGCGCTCCCCGCCGCGTGGAACCCGCTCTCCTCGACCGTCATCGCCACCCGCGAGCTCTTCGGCAACATGGCCGCCCCGGCGACCTCCTGGGTCGGCGAGCACGCCCTCACCATGGCCGTCCTCTGGCCGGTCGCCATCATCGCGATCTGTCTGCCGCTGGCCATGGCTCGGCTGCGCCGGCTGGGGCGGTGACCGCGATGACCACGCTCTCCACCGAGGCGCACCGTCAGGTCAACGCCTACACCGAGCTGATGCGCCGCGTCAGGCAGGAGGGTCTCCTGGCGCGGACGCCGAGGACGTACGCCCGGCGGGTGGCGCCCCTCGCCACCGGGCTTCGCGATCGCGCTGATCGCTCTGCTCGCCCTCGGGCAGACCTGGTGGCAGCTGCTGGTCGCGGTGGCCTTCGGGCTCCTGTTCACCCAGACGGCGTTCCTCGCCCCCAACGGCGACCCCGTCGCCTCCCCGTTCGTCGCGGCCAAACAGGACGGGCCGACGGCGGGTCTACGGAGTCGGATCGGCGAGCACCGCGGCCCGCACCCGGCCGTGCTCGGAGTAGTCGGGATCGGCCTCCACGGTGGCCGCACCACCGAGCTCCTTCTCCCACCTCCGGGTGAGGGACGCGGTCTCGCCCTCCTCACGGGCTCGCCGGTCGAAGGTGATCCGGGTGACGTACCCGTCGTCGGACCAGACCAGCACCCCGTCGACCTCTGCCTCGAAGCGCTCGCCGTCGGGCAGGACGAGGTCGATGTGCTCGCTGTCGTAGTCACGCATCCCGGGGAACTCCTCGTTGTCCTCGGGCAGGCTGGAGAGCTGGATCGGCTCGCGCAGGTCGAGCTCGATGGTGTCGGGGTCGCGGACGATCTGGGCCCACACGACGAGGGTGGCGACGAACAGCACCGGCACCGCGAGCACGCCGACGCCGGTCCAGGCCAGCGGCTTCGGGTTCTTCCCCGACAGCCGCACCACGGCGGCGGCGACGAGCAGGGCCACCGCGACCGCCACGAAGAACAGCAGGACGGCCCCGACGACGATGATCAGAACCGCGCCACCCGCACCCATGGGCTCAGTATCCCGACCGCAGCCGCACACTGCACGGCCAAATACGCCTACCCGACGGTGTCGACGATGCAGACGGCCAGCGTGGAGAAGAAGACGACCCCGGCGAAGATCGCGTGGAAGCTCACCCGGAGCGGTAGCCGGCCCTTGAACATCGAGCGGAGCGCGACCTGGTAGGCGCCGACCGTCGAGAGGTGGCTGCCGCCCATCGCCCGCGCCCGCCGCAGCAGCATCATGTCGCCGAAGGCGTTGCCGATCGTGATGAGGACGAAGGCGGCCCACGCCCACAGGACCTCGTCGGTCAGGACGTACGTGGTGAAGGAGGCGACGCCGAGGACGGAGAGCGCCACGTGCGTGACGACGGTCCGCGGGGGAGTCCGGCCACGCCCGAGCCAGCTCGTCAGCAGCAGGACTCCGACCGCGGCCTGGACGAGCCACGCCACGAGGACGACGTACGTCATGGTGCGACCGTACGAGGCCTCGTGGCGTGGTGGACGTGCGCTGCCGACGATCCCCGATAGAGGGGAGGAGGCCGGTCAGAACGGGGTCAGCGTCACCCTCATCTCGGAGGCGTTGTCCTCGACGTACGAGGCGAAGCCGCCGACGTCGTCGAAGGCGAACCCGTAGGCCTTCCCGTCGACCGTGTTGTCATGCATCGCCTTGCAGTACGCATGGGTCGGTGAGCCCTGGTAGAACCCACCCGGGTCGCCGGTGGGCTGGTCCGCGGAGGCGAGCAGCGTGGTCCGGTTGAAGCCGGCGCCGAGCACGGCGGCGACCGGGCCGGTGATGCCGTCGTTGGGGGCGGCCAGGGCGCCGTCGCAGAAGAGCACGTCCCGGGTCGAGGGCCGGCTGAACGCCTTGACGCCGCCGTCGAAGACGAACTGGTCGCCGCTGACCCTGCCTCGGAAGGTGGCGTTGTTGGCGTTGACGACCAGGTCCTCGCCGGCGTACTTCGACCACACCTGGTCGATGTAGGAGTCGAAGAACGTCGAGGAGAACCTCCCGGCGTCCAGCCCATGCCCGGGTGCGATGATCCGGCGGTCGTCGACGACGAGCGAGCCGAAGTCGGGCGAGGCTGAGACCGCCGAAAAGATCTTCTCGCGGCCGCCCTCGACGAGGGTGCCGGTGGTCGGCGACTCCTCGCCGGTCAGCGCGATCGAGAGCGGGACGCTGAACATGTCGACCATGGTGGTGTTGCAGTAGATCCGGCCGCTCTTGTAGGTGAACTCGACGCAGTCGTGCAGCACGCCGTAGCTGGGATCGGACTCGACCCAGGCCGCCGGGTAGGCGAGCGCGTTGCCCTCGTTGACCTTGAACTTCAGCTTGTCGCCGAGCGAGAAGTAGATCCGTCCCGACATGTCGGCGGGGATCTGGGAGAGCGTGTCGCCGCTGCCCGAGAACGGGATCGCGTAGTCGGCGTAGCCGTCGGCGCCGTTGTCGGCGAGGGAGACGGGCACGAGCGCCCCCTCGGGGGTGACCCGGGACTGCTCGCCCGTCGCCAGGTTGGTGCCGACGACGTAGAAGTGGATGGAGGCGTTGTCGTAGGCGCCGGTCCGGTTGACGAAGCGGAGCCCGAGCGTGGCCTGGGCACCGAGGCCGGCGGCGCCCGGCGGTCGGTTGGCCTGGGCGGCCTGTCCGTGGGTCCCGCCGAGGAGCGGCACGGCGAAGGCGGCAGAGGTGGCGGCTAGTACAGATCGTCTGGTCAGCATGGGACCTCCCGAGTGGGGAACTGTAGGAACCGAATTACAGTAAGGGTCCTTTACAGAAAAAGTCCATACTCTTGTCGAAGGGCATCGGGCCGGCGTCGGTTCGATCACAAACGCCGATCGAGTGACCAAAACGGCCTCCGGGGGCAGCGGATGTTTCGTCAACCTCGCTAGCCTGAATGCTTGTGAAAGTTGTCGTGCTCACCGGAGCCGGGATCTCGGCCGAGAGCGGTCTCGCCACCTTTCGGGACGCCGATGGGCTCTGGCAGGGGCACCATGTCGACGAGGTGGCCACGCCCGAGGCCTTCCGCCGCGATCCGGCGACGGTCCACCGGTTCTACGACGATCGCCGCCGGGAGCTGCGGGCCGTGACGCCCAATCCGGCTCATATCGCGCTGGCCAGGCTCGAGCAGGTCCTCGGCGACGAGCTGCTGGTGGTCACCCAGAACGTCGACGATCTCCACGAGCGTGCCGGATCCCGCCGGGTCGTGCACATGCACGGTGAGCTGCTCTCGGCGCTCTGCGACTCGTGCCAGGGCCGGTTCGCCTGGGACGACGACCTCGCCGACGCGCCCGCCTGTCCGGGCTGCGGCAACGACGCTCTGAGGCCGGATGTGGTGTGGTTCGGCGAGATGCCCTACGACCTCGATCTGATCGAGCGCGCGCTCGTCACGGCCGACCTCTTCGTCGCCATCGGCACCAGCGGTGCCGTCTACCCGGCCGCCGGTTTCGTACGTATGGCCGCGCTCGCCGGAGCCAAGACGCTCGAGCTCAACCTGGACCCGTCCGAGACCTCGCACCTCTTCCACGACGCCCGTCAGGGACCGGCCGGCAAGCTGGTTCCGGAGTGGGTTGCCGACGTACAGGCCCTCTCGCGTTGACCCCTGGGTAATTTCTGTCACGATATGCCGGTGCTTCGCCATGCCGTGCTCAAGACCGCCCTCATCGTCGCGCTGACCAGCGCTCTCGCCGGCTGTGGCGAGGGGGAGGGAACACTGTCCCAGGCGCGCGACTACGCGAAGCGGCCCGGCAACCAGATCGCCGAGGATGCCCGCACCGCGATGCACGACATCCGCACCGTCCATGTCGAGGGTGACGTGCTCGATCCGCAGGGCACCAAGATCACCGTCGACCTCGACGTCTCCGCCGAGGACAGCTGTGTCGGCAAGGTCAGCATCGGCGACGGTGAGATCTCGCTGCGCTCCATCGGCGGGGCGGCCTGGTACCAGGGCGACGTGGAGTTCTGGAAGGCGATCGCGCCGGCCAAGGGCGAGGGTGAGCGCATCGCCAAACGGGTCGGCGAGAAGTGGGTGAAGCTCGAGGGCGAGATGGCCAGCCTGCGCGCCTTCTGCAGCATCGACAGCCTCACCGCCCAGATGGTCCCGGCCGAGGCCGAGGCACAGGCGATCGGCCCGGCGATGGCCGCCGACGGACCTGCCGTGCGCCTCGATGTCACCCACGGCGAGACCGAGAGCCGGACGTACGTCCTGGCCTCGAAGCCCCACCGGATCGTGAAGTGGACCCAGGGCAGCTCCGGAGAGCTCACCTTCTCCGACTTCGACAAGGAGTTCCAGGTCGAGGAGCCCGCCCCCGGCGAGGTCTTCGACCTCGCCGAGCTGGAGGAATGATTTCTAGGAATGAATCCATGGTCGTGAGGATTGCTAAGTAATGTGCCCACCTCGACGACCAGACCAACTCGCAGCTCGATAGGACTTCGTAGCGAACGCGGGCCGATCCTGCTCGCGGTGATGGTGTCGCTCAGCCTGGTCGCGATCGACATGACGATCCTGGCGACGGCGGTGCCGAGCGTGGTGAAGGATCTCGGCGGCTTCGAGCAGTTCCCGTGGCTCTTCTCGATCTACGTGCTGGCGACCGCGGTGACCACGCCGCTGTACGCCAAGGTCGCCGACCGGCTCGGCCGCAAGCCGGTGATGATCGCCGGGATCGTCGCGTTCCTGGTCGGCTCGCTGCTGTGTGGTCTGGCGTGGTCGCTGACCGCGCTGATCGTCTTCCGGGCGATCCAGGGCATCGGCGCCGGGGCGATCCAGCCGATGGCGATGACGATCGTCTCCGACATCTACACGCTGGAGGAGCGGGCGGTCGCGACCTCGTACGTCGCCTCGGTCTGGGCCACCGCCGCCATCGTCGGGCCGACGCTCGGCGGTGTCTTCGCCGACTACCTCGACTGGCGGCTGATCTTCCTGATCAACCTGCCGATCGGAGCGGTCGCGCTGTGGCTTCTACGTCACTTCCACGAGAACCGCCGCCCGGCCGCGACGACCGCCATCGACTGGGCCGGTGCCGGGCTGCTGACGGTCGGCGGCATCGCGCTGCTGCTCGGCCTGCTCGAGGGCGGTCACGCCTGGGCCTGGTCGTCCGCGCCCTCCTATCTGATCTTCGCGGTCGGCATCGTCGCCCTGGTCGCCTTCGGGTTCGTCGAGCGGCGCGCCGCCGACCCGGTGCTGCCCCCATGGGTCCTCGGCCACCGGGTCCTCGCGCCGGCCAACGCCGCGAGCCTGATCGTCGGGGTCGTGATGCTCGGGCTGACGACGTACGTCCCGCTCTATGCCCAGAGCGTGCTCGGTCATTCGGCGGTGGTCGCCGGGTTCGCGCTCGCCGGGATGAGTATCGGCTGGCCGATCGCGGCTGCCACGGCCGGCCGGATCTACCTCGTGAAGGGCTTCCGGGCCGCGGTGGGGCTCGGTGCTCTGCTGGTCCTCGTCGGCGGGTTCGTGCTGGTCACGGTCGGCGAGAGCTCGTCGTTCTGGCACCTGGCGATCCCGTGCTTCGTGCTCGGTCTCGGCTTCGGCTGGTCGGTCAACCCGGGCGTCGTCGCCGCCGGGTCGGCGGTCGGCTGGGAGGTGCGCGGAGTGGCCACCGGGTCCAACATGTTCGCCCGCTCGGTCGGTTCGGCGCTGGGCGTCGCGCTCTTCGGTGCGGTCGCGAACGGGCTGGTCAGGCGTGAGTACGCCGGGGGAGAGGTGCCGCCGCTGGAGGCTCTGCCGCCCGAGGTCCTCGCGCCGGCGCTGCACGTCGTCTTCCTCGTCGGCCTGGTCGTCTCCGTGCCGCTGCTGGTGGTGGCGTGGCGTACGCCGGTCCGAATCCGGCAGGACTGAGTCCAGATTGCATCCTGGAAGGGTTACCACCGAGTAACCACTGCGTCGTAGACTCCGATGCATGCTGAAGCGCGACCACTATGAGGAAGACCACGAGGACTTCCGAGCCTCCGTCCAGCAGTGGCTGGAGCGTTCGGTCAAGCCCCACACCGACAAGCACATCGCCGACAAGGCGCTGCCCCGCGAGTTCTGGCTAGAGGCTGGCGAGAACGGCTTCCTCGGGCTCGCGATCCCGGAGGAGTACGGCGGCGCCGGCGCCGACGACTTCCGCTTCAATGCGGTCCTCGCCGAGGAGCTCGCCAAGATCGGCGCGGCCTACCCGACCTGCGTCGGCATCCACTCCGACATCACCGCTCCCTACCTGGTCCGCCTCGGCACCGAGGAGCAGAAGCAGCGCTGGCTCCCGGGCGTGGCCTCCGGTGAGATCCTGCTCGCCATCGGCATGACCGAGCCCTCCGGCGGCTCCGACCTGGCCGCGCTGAAGACCACCGCGGTCCGTGACGGCGACGAGTGGGTCATCAACGGCTCCAAGACCTTCATCACCAACGGCTACTCCTGCGACCTGGTCATCACCGCGGTCCGCACCGACCCGGAGAAGGGCGCCAAGGGCATCACCCTCTTCGCGATCGAGGCGACCAAGGAGGGCTTCTCGCGCGGCCGCAAGCTGGACAAGGTCGGCATGGAGGAGTCCGACACCGCCGAGCTGTTCTTCGAGAACGTCCGCGTCACCGACGCCGAGATCATCGGCGAGCTCAACCGCGGCTTCATCCACATGATGGAGGAGCTCCCGCAGGAGCGTGTCTCGTGCGCGGTCGCCAACATCGCGCAGGCCAAGCAGATCCTGCTCGAGACCGTGCAGTACGCCAAGGACCGCAAGGCCTTCGGCCAGTCCATCGGCGCCTTCCAGCACAACAAGTTCCTGCTCGCCGAGCTGGTCACCCAGATCGAGGTCGCCGAGGCGTACGTCGACAAGTGCGTCGCCGCGCACGCCCGCGGTGAGCTCACCCCGGTCGAGGCGTCCAAGGCCAAGTGGTGGTCCTCGCAGGCGCAGTCCGAGGTCCTCGACCACTGCGTCCAGATCCACGGCGGCTACGGCTTCATGAACGAGTACCGCGTCGCCCGCGCCTGGCGCGACGCCCGCGTCACCAAGATCTGGGCCGGCTCCAACGAGATCATGAAGGAACTCATCGGCCGCGACCTCGGCTTCTGAGCTTCTCTCGTCGTACGTCCCTGGCGGGCGTCCACCTCCGGGTGGGCGCCCGTCGGCGCATTTCCTGGTGCTCCGGCGACGCTACGCCCGAGGCCGGGGAAGACCGAATAGGTCCTTAATAGATCGTCTATAATGAAACTATCTGCTATGGTCTCTCTTGCTTCCTCTGGGGAGCGCAGGCGAATCACCGGGTCGCTCCGGCTCCTCCTGCGCCGATCCAAGACCGACGTGACCAGCAGCCCCTGCGGTCCAATCCATGCAGCCCTACCGGCCGCTTGACCTCCTAAGGACTGATCCACATGACCAAGCCCGCCGAGCCCCGCGTCCTCGCAGACCAGGAACTCAGCGACCTGCTCGGCAGTCAGCAGTTCGGTGTGCTGGCCACGGTCAAGCGCAGCGGCCACCCGCACATGTCGACCGTGATGTACGGCTGGGACCCGATCGAGCGGATCATCCGGGTCTCCACCACCGCCGAACGACTCAAGGCCCGCCAGGTGCGCAACAACCCGCACGTCTCCCTACATGTGAATGGACCGGACATCTGGTCCTTCGCGGTGGCCGAGGGGAAGGCGGAGGTGTCGGAGGTGACCACCGAGCCGGGCGACGCCACCGGCAGGGAACTGCTGGCCCTCGTCCCGGCCTTCCAGGATCCGGCCGAGGAGGCCGCCTTCCTGCAGCAGCTGGTCGTGGAGGGCCGGGTGGTGATCAGGCTGCATGTCACGCGCCTGTACGGAACAGCCCTGGACATCGCGGGGGCATAGGGATGACGGAGTCGATCTCTACTTGAGGGCGGACAGACGGCCGGAGCCCGGCATGATGACCGTCATGACTCAGCGTTCCTCCGTCGCCATCACCCACGCGTATGTCGTCCCGATCGCGGGCGAGCCGATCGAGAACGGCACGGTCGTGATCGAGGACGGTGTGATCACGGCGGTGGGTGCCGACGTCGCGGTCCCCGCCGGTATCGACACCATCGACGCGGGAGGCAAGTGGCTGCTCCCGGGCCTCGTCGAGGGGCACGGCCACATCGGCACCCACGAGCAGGGCGAGGGCTGGGCCGGCGACGACACCAACGAGATGACCGACCCGGACGGCGCGGCCCTGCGGGCGATCGACGCGATCAACATCGAGGACGAGGGCTTCCGCGACGCCCTCGCCGGCGGGGTGACCACCGCGGTGATCAAGCCCGGGTCCGGCAACCCGATCGGCGGCCAGACGGTCGCGATCAAGACCTGGGGCGGCCGCACCATCGACGAGCAGGTCGTCTCCGACGCGGTCTCGGTCAAGAGCGCCCTCGGGGAGAACCCCAAGCGGGTCTACGGCGACCAGAAGAAGACCCCGTCGACCCGCCTCGGCGTCGCCAACATCATCCGGAAGGCCTTCGTCGAGGCCCAGAACTACGCAGCCAAGAGGGCGGCCGCCGAGGAGAAGGGCGAGCCGTTCGACCGCGACCTCGGCAAGGAGACGCTCGCCCGTGTGCTCTCCGGCGAGCTCGCCTGGGACCAGCACACCCACCGCGCCGACGACATCGCCACGGCCATCCGGCTGAGCGAGGAGTTCGGCTATCGCCTCGTGGTCAACCACGGCACCGAGGGCCACCTTCTGGCCGACGTGCTCGCCGAGAAGGACATCCCGGTCATCTACGGCCCCATGTTCGTGAGCCGCTCGAAGGTGGAGGTCCGCAACCGGGCCAACCGCAACATCGCTGCGATGGCCGCCGCCGGCGTGCGGGTGGCGATCACCACCGATCACCCGGTCATCCCGATCAACTTCCTGGTCCACCAGGCCTCCTTCGCCGTACGCGACGGCCTCCCGCGCGACACCGCCCTGGCCGCGATCACCACGAATCCGGCGAGCTTCCTCGGTCTCGATGACCGGGTCGGCGCGATCGCTCCCGGGCTCGACGGCGACGTGGTGATCTGGTCCGGCGACCCGCTCGACACCGACCACCGCGCCGAGCGGGTCTTCATCACCGGAACCGAGGTCTACAGCTGGGACAGCGAGGCCGACGCGGGTCGCGGCGCCGGTGTCACGCGCGAGCGCGCGACGCGGTTCGGAGTCTGAGGATGCGCAACGAACGCCGGAGCGACGACGTACCCAAGGGCATGACCCCCACCGACAACACCACCGCCCTGACCATCGACCAGAGCAAGCGCAACCTCCGCCCCGCGGCCTACCTGCTGCCCGTCCTGGCGCTGACGCTGGCTCCGATGTTCTCCGGATGTGGCTCCGAGGCGACCGACCCAGGCGCTAACGTGTCTGACGTGCCCACATCGTCTGACCCGACGCCCGCCGAGGACCCGAAGGTCGCTGCCGCGATCGCCGACCTCGCCAAGCGTCAGGGGGTGAAGAGCGAGGAGATCACCGTCGTCTCCCACGACAAGGTGACCTGGCGCGACGGCAGCCTCGGCTGCCCCGAGCCCGGGAAGATGTACGCGATGGTCCTGACCGACGGCGTACGCGTGGTGCTCGAGGCCGCGGGGAAGACTTACGAGTACCACGGTGGCGAGAGCGGCCCGGTCAGCTTCTGCGAGAACCCGCAGGAGCCGGTTCCCGGCGAGGGAAGCAGTGACGCTCCCCAGTGAGGGTGCCCACGCGGGCCACGAAGACGCCGAGGAGCGGGCCGAGGGCCTGAAGAATCGACTCAACTGGCTGCGCGCCGGAGTCCTCGGAGCCAACGACGGCATCGTCTCCACCGCCGGTGTGGTGATGGGCGTCGCCGGCGCGACCACGGGCACGACGGCGGTCCTGATCGCCGGTGTCGCCGCGCTGGTGGCGGGCGCGATCAGCATGGCCGCGGGGGAGTACGTCTCCGTCTCGACCCAGCGCGACACCGAGAAGTCGCTGATCGCCAAGGAGCGTCGCGAGCTTCGGGAGATGCCGGAGGAGGAGCTGCGGGAGCTGGAGGGGTTCCTGCGCGACCGCGGTCTCGAACCCCAGACCGCCGCCGAGGTCGCCGAGCAGCTCACCGATCGGGACGCGCTGCGTGCCCACGCCGTTCTCGAGCTCGGCATCGACGTCGACGATCTGACCTCGCCGTGGTCCGCGGCCTGGGCGTCGATGCTGTCGTTCACCCTCGGTGCGCTGCTGCCGCTGATGGCGATCATGCTCCTCCCGGACAGCGCCCGCATCTGGGGGACCGTGCTCACGGTCACCGTCGCGCTCGCCATCACCGGCTGGACCAGCGCTCGCCTCGGCTACGCGCCACCTGTCCGCGCAGCGCTGCGCAACGTCGCCGGCGGCCTGCTCGCGATGCTGGTCACCTACGTCGTCGGCGACCTCCTCGGCACCCAACTCGAGTGACCCGGCCCCCTGTCTCCGGGCACAATGGACATCGATGAATCGAATGTTCGTGGCGGTGATCCCGCCGGAGTCGGTGATCGAGGATCTCGACGAGTTCTTGTCCGTACGCCGCGACGCGGCCTCCTTCCGCTGGTCGGCGCCCGACCAGCTCCACCTGACGCTCGCCTTCGCCGAGCACGTCCCGGACAGATCCCTCGATGACGCGATCGAGCGGCTGGAGACGGCCGCTGGGCGGCGTACGCCCTTCGAGCTGACCGTGACGGGCGGCGGCGCCTTTCCCAACGTGGCCGAGGGCAAGGTCCTCTACGCCGGCGTCGAGACCGATGCCGCCGAAGAGCTCGACCGGGTCGCCGCCGGGACCAGGAACGCCCTGGTCAAGGCCGGGGTCGAGGTCGACGGCGGGCGGTTCCGGCCCCACCTGACGGTCGCCCGGACCGGCACGCCGGTCGAGCTGAGCAACTGGGTGCGGCTGCTCGATGCGTACCGTGGCCCGGCCTGGACCGTCTCCTCCTTCACGCTGGTCCACTCCCGGCTCGGCGAGGGCCCGAGGAAGCGCCCGGTCTACGAGGTGGTAGCAGAGTTTCCGTTCGGCTGAGGAGGAAGCCCCGGGCGGTAACGGGCAGGATCCGGGGCCGCTACCGTGTGCGGCTCGTTCTGACCTGACGCAGAGGAGAACCGGACATGAGTCGTCGAGTGGGGCGCAACGCCTACACCGGACTTTTCAACGACGTCGTGCTGCTCGCCGCCCGTGTGGTGGTCGGTGGGATCTTCGTCGCGCACGGCTGGCAGAAGTACGATCAGGGCTTCGCCGGCACCGAGCAGTTCCTGGGCGGCCTGGGAATCCCGGAGCCCGCTCTCGCGGCTCAGGTCGCGACGTACGTCGAGCTCGTCGGCGGCGCTCTGCTGGCGGTCGGCCTGTTCGCCCCGATCGCCGGGGTGCTGCTCGCGGGCCAGATGGCCGGCGCGATCTGGTACGCCCACCGCACCACCGAGGTCTTCGTCGACCAGGGCGGCTGGGAGCTCCCCGCCGCTCTCGGCGCCGCCGCTCTCGTGGTCGGGCTGGTCGCCCCCGGCAGGATCACCCTCGACCAGCTCCTCACCTGGCCCTTCAAGGCCGTCGCCGCCAAGCGCCGCGCCCGCAACGCCGAAGCGGCCGAGGCCGAGACCACCGAGGCTCAGCCGTACGTCGAGGAGAAGGTGACGATCAGGGCCTGATCCTCCGCCGGCTCGACCAGCAGGTGCTCAGCCTGCGACGCCGTAGAGCCGGTCGCCGGCGTCACCGAGGCCGGGAACGATGTAGCCCTTCTCGTTGAGCTTCTCGTCCATGGCCGCGGTGACGACCCGGACCGGGGCCTCGATGCCGTCGAGGGCCTTCTCCAGGGCGGCGACGCCCTCGGGAGCGGCCAGGAGGGTGACGGCGGTGATGTCGTCGGCGCCGCGCGAGACCAGGAAGTCGATCGCTGCGGCGAGGGTGCCGCCGGTCGCCAGCATCGGGTCGACCACGTAGCACTGGCGGCCGGAGAGGTCGGCGGGGAGACGCTCGGCGTACGTCGTGGCCTCCAAGGTCTCCTCGTTGCGGACCATGCCGAGGAAGCCGACCTCGGCGGTCGGCAGCAGCCGGATCATCCCGTCGAGCATCCCGAGACCGGCCCGGAGGATGGGGACGATCAGCGGCTGCGGGTCGGTGAGGCGTACGCCCTGGGTCGATGCGACCGGGGTGACGATGTCCACCGGAGCGACCCGCACCCCGCGGGTCGCCTCGTAGGCGAGCAGCGTGACGAGCTCGTCGGCGAGACGACGGAAGGTCGACGAGTCGGTCTCTTTGTTGCGCAGCGTGGTGAGCTTGTGGGCGACGAGCGGGTGGTCCACAACGAGGGTCTCCATGGGGCGAAACATTACGTCACCCGTCGGACCTTGACCTTGACGCTCCGTCAAGGTCTTGACTGGTCCCATGCGGATCGGAGAGCTTGCGGCGGCGGTGGGGGTGAGCACCCGCACGGTGCGTTACTACCACCAGGTCGGGCTGCTCCCTGAGCCGAAGCGTTCCGCGTCCGGGTATCGCGTCTACGGCATGCGGGACCTGGTGCTCCTCAGCCACGCCCGACGGCTCGTCGCCCTCGGCCTCGGCCTCGACGAGGTGCGGCAGGTGCTCGCCGACGAGGAAGGACGTGATCTCGGGGAGATCGTCGCCTCGATGGACGCCGCCCTCGCGGTGCAGCAGGAGCGCCTGGCCGCGCAGCGGCGACGCCTCGCCGAGCTGCAGGAACGGGTGCGTGACGGCTGTCTCGCGCTCGACGACCTCCCCGACCCGGAGCTGGTCGAGTTCTTCACCCGCATCGAGGCCGCCGGCGCGACCGGCGCGATGGCCCGGCTCGACCGTGACGTGCTCGCGTTCGTGCCCGGCGCCGACGCGAGTCGCTGGATCGCCCCGATGCTGCCGCTGCTCGGCGACGAGCACTACACCCGGCGCTTGGTCCAGATGTACGACGAGTTCGACCGGCTCGCGGACGTGGACCCCGACGATCCGGCGGTCATCACCCTCGTCGGCCGGATCCTCGACCTACTGCCGAGGGAGTCGTTGCGTGCCCTGTCCGAGCACGACCTCGTGGGCGTCGGCGGCGAGTTCGTCATCGACGCGATCGTCGAGGAGCTCGCCCCCGGCCAGGCGGCTGCCGCTCGTCTGCTGATCGAACGCACTCGTGCGTCGAACACCGTCACCCAGGAGGAGAAGGAAGAATGACCGCCATCGAGCTGACCGGACTGGTCAAGACCTTCGGCAGCGTACGAGCCCTCGACGGTCTCGACCTGCATGTCGAGACCGGCGAGGTGCACGGGTTCCTCGGCCCCAACGGCGCCGGAAAGTCCACCACCATGCGGGTGCTGCTCGGTCTTCTCCGTGCGGACGGCGGCAGGGCGCGGCTGCTCGGCGGTGATCCGTGGCGGGACCTCGCCACGCTGCACCGTCGCATCGCGTACGTGCCCGGCGAAGTGCCGCTGTGGCCCAGCCTGACCGGTGGCGAGGTGATCGACGTGCTGGGACGGCTGCGCGGCGGTCTCGACGAGAAGCTGCGCGGGCAGATGGTGGAACGCTTCGAGCTCGACCCGCGCAAGAAGTCGCGCACCTACTCCAAGGGCAACCGGCAGAAGGTGGCGCTGGTCGCGGCGTTCAGCGCGGAGGCTGACCTCTACCTTCTCGACGAGCCGACCTCAGGCCTGGACCCGCTGATGGAGGCGGTCTTCCAGGAGTGCGTCGATGAGGTGACCGAGCGCGGCGCGACCGTGCTGCTGTCGAGCCACATCCTCGCCGAGGTCGAGCGGCTCGCTGACAGGGTGAGCATCATCCGGGCCGGCCGCACGGTCCAGAGCGGCACGCTGACCGAGCTGCGCACGCTCACCCGCACCACGGTCGTCGTCGAGACCCGGAGACCGGTCACCGATCTGGAGTCCCTTCCCGGCGTCCATGACCCCGAGTACGACGACAGCCATGGCACACACACGGTCACCCTCGCCGTCGACACCGCCCAGCTCGACCAGGTCGTCGGCATCCTGCACCGGGCCGGGATCGTCTCCCTCCAGGCGCACCCGCCGACCCTGGAGGAGCTGTTCCTCCGCCAGTACGGCGACGTGGTACCCGGAGAAGGGGATGCCACGAGCGACGACAGTGGCACGGTGGCCCGATGAGCGTGCGCGAGTACTTCGCCGGCACGTCGACCCTGATCAGGCTGGCGTTGCGACGCGACCGGGTGCGCCTCCCGATCTGGACCCTCGGCATCGTCGGGATCGCCGCCGCCAGTGCGGCGACGGTGAAGGGCACGTACGACACATCCGCCGAGATCGCCACGTACGCACCGACGGCCGGGGAGAGCGCGGCGTCACGCATCACCAGTGGCCGGCAGGTCGCCCTCGACACGGTCGCGGGGATCATCGCCAACGAGATCACCCCGATCGTCACGCTCGGCATCACTCTGCTGGTCGTCTTCACGGTGGTCCGCCACACGCGCGCCGAAGAGGAGTCCGGAGCGGCCGAGCTGGTCCGCTCGGGTGTCGTGGGGCGTCATGCCGCGCAGGTTGCTGCACTCGTGGTCGCGCTCGCCGCGACGATCCTCATCAGCGGGCTGTTGGCCACGGTGCTGGTCTGGCTGGGCCTGGAACGGACGGGGTCGCTGGCCTTCGCGGCGGAAGTCGGGATGCTCGGCCTCCTCTTCGCAGGCCTCACCGCGGCGGCCGCCCAGGTCACCGCGGCCGCCCGCGGCGCGCTCGCGATCGCGGGGGGCGTGCTGGGAGCGGCGTACGTCGTTCGCGGCGTCGGGGCTGTCGGCGACAACGCGCTCTACTGGGTCTCGCCGTTCGGCTGGGCTCAAGGCGTGAACGCGTTCGGTGACGAGCGATGGTGGTTGCTGGGGGTGCTGCTCGCTGCCGCGGCAGCCTGCTTCGGCCTGGCTGTCGTGCTGACCGCGCGACGTGATGCCGGTGCCGGTCTGCTGCAGCCGCGAGCCGGTGCCGCGCGCGCCTCCGTCACTCTCGGGACGCCGTGGGGGCTGGCGCTGCGCACCCAGCGAGGCCTGGTGATCGGCTGGGCGGTCGGGCTGGCGGCGCTCGCCGCGATCTACGGCTCCGTCATCCCAGAAGTGCCTGACATGCTGGAGGGGAACCCCGACATGCTCGAGGCGATGGGTCTGGGTGCCGGCGCGGGGGACGCTCTGATCGACGCATTTCTCGGCTACATCAATCTCACCCTCGGGGTGATCGGCGCGGTCTTCGGGGTGGCCTCGGTGCTGCGGCTTCGCGCTGAGGAGGACACCGGACGGCTGGAGGCGCTGATCGCCACCCCGCTCACACGGTCCCGCTGGCTGATCGGTTCACTCGCCGTGACGGTCGTCGGCGTCGTGCTGGTGGCGCTGGCGATGAGCGCGGGGATGGTGCTGGGCTACGTCCCGGTCGCCGGCGAGGTGTCCGGCTCGCGGGTCTCCCAGCTGGTGCTCGGCATCCTCGCCCAGCTGCCGGCGATGCTGCTGGTCGCCGCCCTCGCCCTCCTGGTCCTGGCGTGGCTGCCACGGTTCGCCGTCCTGGCATGGGCGCTGGTGGCATTTGTGGTGCTGGACGCACTCCTCGGGGAGACGCTCGAGCTGCCCGACTGGGTCCGTTCGCTGTCGCCCTTCTTCCACCTGCCGGTGTACCCGGCGGAGGCCTGGACCGCCGGTCCGGCGGTAGCGTTGCTGGTGGCGACGGCGGTCGTCGCAGCGATGGCCTTCGTCGGTTACCGGCGTCGAGACCTTGGATGACGAGGCGGGTGCCTCGGATGCGAAATGGCGCACAGCGGGTGGGGATTTCAGAGATACGGCCTAGACCCCAGGCGGTTTCGGTGTCACTCTGGTCGTGTGTCTGATCAGCTGGAGCAGATCGAGGGTGTTGACTTCGCCGTCGCGATGTATCGCGAGGACGGCGCCTGGGTTGTGCGCGAGCTCGCTCACGACCTGCTGACCGACGTCGAGACTCTGACGCACGCGCTCCACCGCTTTCCAGGGGATGGTGGCGCGATCGCGATGGCGGCGATCGACGAGGACTTCTTCGTGATCGTCCGGGTCTCCGGCGCCGCGACCAGGGTGCTGCTCTCCGACGTGACCGCGGCCGACGAGTGGGAGCTGGCAGCGTCGGCTCTCGACATGCTCGGCCTGCCGTTGCCGGAGGAGGTCGAGGACGAGGAGGCAGACCCTGCCGGTGACCTCAGCATCCTCGCCGACTTCGGGATGAGCGCGGTCGACATGGGCATCCTCATCGACGACATGTTCGAGGAAGACCTCTACCCCGACGAGACGCTCTCCGAGATCGCCCGCGCGATCGGCTGCGGTGAGGCCTTCGACGATGCCGTCGGCCTCATGCCGGCGTGACCCCTGCCAACCGATGGGAGGCCCCGATGCGGGCCGCCCTCGAGGAGGGCCGTGCTGCCCTGACGACGGGTGACGTCCCGATTGGCGCGGTGGTGGTCGACCCCGCCGGTGCGGTGATCGGACGAGGGAGGAACGTACGCGAGGCCGAGGCCGATCCCACCGGACATGCCGAGGTGGTGGCGCTGCGTGAGGCTGCCAAGGCGCGGGGCGAGTGGCGGCTGGAGGGCTGCACACTGGTGGTGACCCTGGAGCCGTGCACGATGTGTGCCGGGGCCGCGGTCCTGGCCCGGGTCGAGCGGATCGTCTTCGGTGCGTTCGACGACAGGGCCGGTGCGGTGGGCTCGCTGTGGGACGTCGTACGCGACCGCCGGCTCAACCACCGGCCCGAGGTCGTCGCCGGGGTGCTGGCCGAGGACCAGCGCACGTTGCTGGAGGATTTCTTCGGAGCCCAGCGAGGTGCCCCCGATTTCGGCGAAGACCCCCCGAGGTTGTAACTTATTCGGCGGTGACGTGTCCGAGCGGCCGATGGTGCAACACTCGAAATGTTGTGTAGGGAGACCTACCGTGGGTTCAAATCCCACCGTCACCGCCAGCCAGACAAGGGCGCTTGACCTGCGACAACGCAGATCAAGCGCCCTTGCTGCATTTCTAGGCATCCAGCAGAGCCAGGGTCGGGCCGGGTCGGCCACTTGAAACGTTTGCGGCTCACCGCGGCTCGTCGACCCCTATAGTCCGGACGGACGTCTTGCCCGCGATCCCCACTGGAGCTCCGGCGTGCCCCTGTTTCCCTTCCCCCGCGCGGTCGTGTCGATGGTCGCGATGGTGGCGATCTTCCTCGGCGGGTGGGCGGTCCAGCAGACCCCGGGAAATCTCGCCGACATGGTCCGGTCGCCGTTCACCTGGGTGGCGCTGATGTTCCTGGGGATCGGGATCGCGACCGAGCTGCCGGTCTCCCGTCACCAGCGCTGGGGTCGCGCACTCGTCACGGTCCTCGACCAGGCAGGGGAGCCGGTCGGCTACGGCTTCGTCGTCTCGCCCAAGCGGATCCTCACCACCGGTCGGGTGGCCGAGGCTGCGGTGGGCCCCGGAGACCTCGACCGGGACACGATCCGGGTGCGGTTCCCCCACGTACGCACCGCCACCGGCGACGTCAGCGTCGAGGTGCGTCTCGCCGACCAGGAGGACACCCCTTCGACAGGCGCAGGCCATCGCATCGTCGCTCTCGACGTGGTCGGTGTCGAGCGGCTGCCCCGCCGCGTACTCCCGTTCCGGTTCGCCTCCCCGGTCGTCAACACCAAGGTGCTGCTGCACGACCCGACCGCGCTCAACGGTGCCGGGGTGTGGGTGGAGTCGGAGATCCGGGCCGCCGAGGTGGCGCACGTCCAGGTCAAGACGGTGCTCAACGAGGCCCCGATCCACGTCGGTGACTGCGAGGGTGTGCCGATGGTGCACGCCCGGACGGGCCGCCTGCTCGGGATGTGTGACGGCTCGGTCAGCGACGACGACAGGGTGACGCTGGTCCTGATCTCCTCGGCGTTCGCCCGGCTCAACGCCCGGATCAGCCTGCCGCGGCGCTTCGCCCGCGCGCTCACCGAGATCGTCGCCGCGGTGGTCGCCTGGCTCGCCAACTGGGTGCGCGCCCACGCGATCATGGCGGTGGTCGGCGCGGTCGTGCTCGCCGTCGTCGGGACGGTCCTGGTCATCCGCTGGATCGACGGTCCCGGGCCGACCGGCGAGTGCGTGGCCCTCGATGTCACCTCCTCCACCGAGAAGGACGATCTGGTCCGGGATCTCGCGACCGAGTTCGAGACCGGTCGCGAGGTGGACGGACGATGCGTCGACGTCAACGTCCTTGGCCTGACCTCGGGCGCTGCGATGGAGGCGCTCGCCTCGGACTGGGACATCGAGATCGTCGAGCCGATGTTCGAGCGCAGCCAGACCGGCCGCAGCCGCCCCGACGTCTGGCTGCCCACCTCCTCGATGTGGACCGAGCTCCTCGAGCTCGACACCGAGAAGATGTACGAGACGCTGGGCTCCACCACCGAGAGCGTGATGGTCATCGCGGTCCCGGAGGGGACGGCAGCCGGTGAGGACGTGTCGATGACCTGGCTCAAGGCGAAGGCGGTCGCCGGGAAGACCGAGGGCACCGGGTTCGTCCTCGGCCGCGACGAGCCGCTGTGGTCGACCTCGGGACTGGGCGCGAGCATGCTGACCTACAACGCCGCGGTCCGGGCGAACGCCACCGCGGGAGCGAGCGTGGAGATCACCCCGCAGACCCCGAAGGACCAGGCGGTGAACGCCTGGGTGCGCGAGCTCGAGTCCTCGGTCGGCAGCTATGGCGACGAGGCGACGACGTACGTCCAGGACCTCTACTGCGGCATCGTCGAGCCCGTCGACGCGCTGGTGATCCAGAAGCAGCTGGTCGATCTCTACAACAGCGGCCGCCCCTCCGGTGTCGAGCCCGACTGCGACCAGCTGCCGGGCTACGGCGAGAAGAGCCACCCACGGGTGAAGCGGTTCGAGTCGCACATCCCGCCTGAGGGGACGCTGGCGATGGACCATCCGTACGTCCTGATGCCAGGCCTCTCCGAGGCCCAGCGGGAGGTCGCCGAGGAGTTCTACGAGTTCCTCGGCGAGGACGAGGCACAGGCCGCCTTCGTCGAGGGTGGCTTCGAACAGATCGGCTCCGTCGACGAGGACGACACCTTCCCCCAGCCCGAGGCCGAGGCGATCCAGCGGATCCGCGCCGAGTGGGACGGCGTACGCAAGAACTCCCAGGTCATCCTGCTGATCGACAACTCGGGGTCGATGAACGACGAGGTCGCGCCAGGGGCCGCCAAGATCGACCGGGTGCAGAGCGCGGCCAACGCCGCGATCGGACTGCTGGCGCCCAAGGACGAGCTCGCGGTGTGGACGTTCGGGAGCTCCGTGCACAAGACCGCCCTGGTGCCGATGGGCGACCGGATATCCGAGGTCAGGGCGGAGATCGGGGCCATCGAGGCTGGTGGGACGACGACCCAGCTGCCGGCCGCGGTCCAGGCCGCCCACGACGCCCTCGCGCGGACCAACGACCCCGACAACCCCAAGACGAAGGCCGTCGTGCTGCTCACCGACGGTGCGACCAACCTGACCCCCGACGGCGCCGACGAGGAGGAGAACAAGGCGGCGAACGACGCGCTCGTCGCCGACATCGAGGGCAGCGAGTCACACGTCCGGATCTACACCATCCCCTACGGCAACTCCGCCGACAAGTGCCTCCTCGAGAAGGTCGCCGCCGCCTCGGGCGCCCGCTATTACGGCGCCGGCGCCCGCGAGAGCCTGATCAACGACGTCATGCTCGCGGTCTTCGGCAACTTCGGCACCCAGGCGGCGGCAGCCAACCTCCCCAGCATCGAGGCGAAGGCGAGGATCCCGGCGGGCGACTGCGGCGCCTCCGTCGACTAGTCAGACGTAGCGGGCCGCCACGGTGGCCGCCCGGGCGCCGTAGCCGCCGCCGAACATGGCCGCGTGGACGAGCAGCGGGAAGAGCTGGTGGAGGCCCTGGCGATCCTCCCAGCCCTCGGCGAGAGGAGTCTGCTCCTCATAGGCCGACATCATCCGCTCCAGGTGGGGGAGGCCGAAGAGGGCGAGCATGGCGAGGTCGACCTCGCGATGACCGGCGTACGCCGCGGGGTCGATGAGCCAGGCGTCGCCGCTCCGGTCCCAGAGCACGTTGCCGTTCCACAGGTCGCCGTGGAGCAGGGCAGGCGGCTCCTCGGGGATGAGCGACGGCAGCTTCCCGACGACCTGCTCGACGCTCTCGGCGCCGGCGGCGTCGATGGCGCCGCGGTCACGGGCGGCCTTGAGATAGGGGAGCAGGCGGCGTACGGCATAGAACTCGGCCCAGGTGTCGGCGGGCTTGTTGGGCATCGGCAGCCGGCCGATGAACCCGTCCTTGTCGGCGCCGAACCCCGAGACCGGGGTGCTGTGCAGCGCCGCGAGCGCCCGGCCCAGGTCCTCGGCGGTCTCGGCGTTGGGACGGCCCGGCTCGATCCAGCGCAGCACCAGACAGTCGGGCTCGGCGGCGAGCACCTCGGGGACCTTCACGGCCCCCGACTCCTCCAACCACCGAAGGCCCCGGGCCTCGGCGGCCACGAAGTCGTCGCGCGCCGGGGAGAGAGCTTTCATCAGCACCAGCGAACCGTCGCTGAGACGGATCTTGGTAGCGGTCGAGATGTCACCGCCCGCGACCGGAGATGTGCTCACCACCGCCGCCCCGAGCAGCTGCTCGGCGCGACGGGCGACCGCGGGCTGACGGGTCACGAACCGGGCCTCGAAGCGGCCAGGGACGCGACTATCGCATCGCTCGTACGCTCCACCATCGCCAGCACCTCCCGGAATCCCTCGGCACCACCGTAATAGGGATCGGGCACGTCCCCGGGGCCTTCGGGATCGAAATCACGGAACATCCGCAGCCCGCCCTCGGGGGTCTGACCAGCCAGATCGGCGAAGTTGTCGGCATCCATGGCAAGCACCAGGTCGTACGTCTCGGGGTCCCCGACCGGCCACTGCTGGGCCCGGTGGCGTTCGGGGTCGTAGCCCGCCTCGAGCAGCGTCGCGGCCGCCCTGCGGTCCATCTTCTCGCCGGCGTGCCAGCCACCGGTGCCGGCCGAGACCAGCTCCACGTCATCGAGTCCGGCACCGTCGAGACGGTCGCGCAGAACCACCTCCGCCATCGGAGAACGGCAGATGTTGCCCAGGCAGACGACCGCGATCTTCATGGCCTGAGTTTTACATTTTGGCCAAGAACGCGGGGCGGATGCCGAATCTCGGGCGCCGGAACCGCTACTCGTCGCTGTCGGGCCAGACCCGGTCGAGGCCCCAGCCGACGATCGAGATGATGATGCCGCCGAGGACTGCAGCCCAGAACCCGTCGACGTGGAAGCCCACCCCGGTCGGGCCGAGGAGCCAGGCGGTCAGGCCGAGCATCGCCGCGTTGATCACCAGCAGGAGCAGGCCCAGGGTGAGCAGGATGAACGGGAACGCCAGGAACTTCAGGATCGGCTTCACGAAGGCCGAGACGATGCCGAGCACCAGGGCGACGATCAGCAGCGGCAGCAGCTTCTGCTTGACCTCCTCCATGCCGCTGGTGGGGCCGTCGAAGTAGATCCCGCCGACGAGCCAGGTCGCCACGGCCAGAGCGATGGCGTTGGTGATGAGCCAGGTCACGATGCGCATGTCTGTGAGTCTGGCAGGCTCCGGAGCCCCGCGTAAGGGACGCGCGGGAGGTGTGTCGACTTGTGTCACGCCGGGTCAGCGCTCCAGGCGCAGCGCCTTGCAGATGTCGTGGGCTGCGTCGGAGAGGTGCTTCTGCAGGAGCCGCTCGGCGTCGTGGATGCGGTCGGCGTCGAGGAGGCGGACGAGGGCGGCGTGGTCCTCGGCCTGGTCGTGGGCGTTGCGGCGGATGCGGTCGACCTGGGCGAGCGCGAGCTTGAGCTCGAGGACCAGGTGCTCCTGCATCGCGACCAGCCGCGGCGAGTCGGTCAGGGCCACGAGTGAGAGATGGAAGGCGAGGTGGCGCTCGTTGAGCTCGCGGTAGGAGGCCTTCTCGGAGTGAACAGCCGTGATGTACGCATCCAGCGACTGGTGCACGGCCCGGCGGGTCTCGACCGAGGCGTTGAGCCAGTTGCGGACGCCCGCCCCCTCGAGCACCCAGCGGGCGGCGCAGACGTCGCGAACGGAGGCGGCCTCGGGAGTCGCGACGGCGACGCCCTTGTTGGGTGCGCGGGTGGCCAGGCCCTCGGCGACCAGGATCGTCAGCGCTTCGCGGACGGTGGAGCGACCGACGCCCAGCGACTCGGCGAGGCCGTGCTCGCGCAGCGGGGTTCCGGACTCGAGCTCGCCCTCGAACACCGCCCGGCGGAGCTCGTCGGCGACGCGGTCGACGGTCGATGCGGGTTCGTCCAGGGTGAGCGACTCGAACATGGACCCATTGTCCTATCTGCGTCGGCTTCCGGTGATGACCGTTCGTGCTCTAACCTAACCGCACAGGATTGTCTGACAATCAGTCAATCAGGCAATCCGATGATCTGGCTGAGATCAGCCACAGCAATCAGACCGAGAGGGGTACGAGTGAGCACATCGCTGAGCTGGGGCCGTCACTACCTGATGACCGAGCCGACGCACTACCGCATCGACTACGCCATCAACCCGTTCATGGACACCGAGATCCAGCCGGATCCGGTCCGTGCTCGCGAGCAGTGGGAGACCCTCAAGGCGACCATCGAGGAGCTCGGCGGTCGCGTCGACGTCATCGCGCCCCGCGAGGACAGCCCCGACATGGTCTACGCGATGAACCTCGGCTTCGCGGCCACCCTCGCGGAGGGCCGCCGGCACGCGCTCCTCTCCCACATGCGCTTCCCCGAGCGCCGCAACGAGACCCGCTCGGCCGTCGAGTGGTTCACCGCGAACGGGTGGGGGACTGCGTACGTCGGCAAGGACGGTGTCGGACCCACCTTCGAGGCGGGCGACGTGTTCCCGTTCGCCGGACACCTGGTCGCCGGCACCGGGCCGCGCACCGACGAGATGGCGCTGAAGACCCTCGCGGCCGAGATGAACGTGCGCGTGCTGGGCGTGCGGACGACCCATTCGGGGATGTACCACCTCGACCTGGCCTTCTGCCCGCTCGACGAGCGCCGCGCGATCATCTGCCCGGACGCGCTCGCGCCCGAGTCGGCGTCGGCGCTCCTCGACCTGGTCCCGGAGCCCCTGGTCATCACCGAGGAGGAGGCGCTCAGCACCTTCGCCGCCAACTCGATCGTGATCGGCCGCACCATCGTGATGCCGTCCTGCCCGGACCGCATCCGGCCGGTCCTCGAGGGCTGGGGCTTCGCGGTCCGGATCGTCGACATGAGCGAGCTCCACCTCGGTGGCGGATCCGTGCGCTGCGTCACCAACCCGCTCGACATCGTGGTGGGTCGTGACGTCCCCGTGGTTTACGGGGGCGAGGTCATCCCGACCTAGGATCTCACGATATGAGCACCCCACAGCCCCGTCCCAGTGTCGCCGCTATGCCTGCGTACGTTGCGGGCAAGCCGCCGGTCGAGCGGCCCGGTCTGGTGACCTACAAGCTCTCCTCCAACGAGAACCCCTACCCGCCGCTCGACGGCGTGGTGGAGATCGCCGCCGAGGCGGCGGGGCGGGTCAACCGCTACCCCGACGCGGGCAACACCGAGCTCTACGACGCGCTCGCCAAGGCCTACGGCGTGCACGCCGAGGAGCTCGCGCTCTCGACCGGGGCCGTGGCGCTGATCTTCCAGCTGGTCTCGGCCTATTGCGGCCCCGAGGACGAGGTCGTCTTCGCCTGGCGCAGCTTCGAGGCCTACCCCATCGCGGTCCTCGCCGCCGGGGCGACGGCGGTGAAGGTGCCGGTCACCGATGACGGGCGTCACGACCTCGACGCGATGGCCGCGGCCGTCACGGAGCGTACGAAGGTCGTGTTCGTCTGCACTCCCAACAACCCGACCGGCACCTCGGTCACCCAGACCGAGCTCGACGCCTTCCTGGAGAAGGTGCCCGAGCACGTGCTGGTCGTGGTCGACGAGGCCTATGCCGAGTTCGTACGCATGGACGACGCGATCGACGGTGTCGCCACTTACCGTGGCCGGTCGAACGTGGTCGTGCTGCGTACGTTCTCCAAGGCCTACGGGCTGGCCGGCTTCCGGGTCGGCTACGCCTTCGCGCCCGCGCCGATCGCCGCCACCCTGCGGGCGATGGCGCTGCCGTTCGGGGTCAACGTCGTCGCGCAGGCGGCCGGCGTCGCCTCGCTCGAGCGGCAGGCCGAGCTGCTGGCGCGCGTCGATGACCTGGTGACCGAGCGGGCTCGGGTGGTCGAGGGGATCCGCGCCGCGGGCTGGGACATCCCTGACGCCCAGGGCAACTTCGTCTGGTTCGCCTTCGGCTCCGCCGAGCGCTGCGCCGACTTCGCCGCGGCCGCCGACGAGATCGGCCTGATGGTCCGCCCCTACCCGCCCGAGGGTGTGCGCGTCTCCATCGGCGAGGCTGAGGCCAACACTCGTCTCATCGAGCTCGCGGGTTCCTTCCCGAGGGACTGAGGACGGGCGCTTCGCCGCACTAGCAGAGGTCCAGCAGCGTGAACGCCGCTGGACCTCTGCTATGTGGTTGCCAGGTGTTGGTGAAGGTGCGTGCCTCTACGGCAGCGGGAGCTTCCCGAGGATCGTGCTGAGCAGGTCGGTCAGGATCGGTCCGACCACCGGGAGGCTGTTGACGATGCCCAGCAGGCTGTCCGTGACGCTGGGGAGTCCAGGAATGCCCGGGACCGGAACGTCCGGGATCGGGACGTCGGGAACCGGAACGTCCGGCACCGGAACATCCGGAACGGGAACGTCCGGGGCGGGAACGTCCGCGGCGGGCTTCTCCGCAGCGGGCTTGTCCGGGGAGTTGCTGCCCGGAAGGGGAACGTCCGGCACCGGGTTGTCCGGGACGGGAACGTCCGGAACCTCGGGAGTGTCCGGGACCTCGGGAACGTCCGGGGTGTCCGGGACCTCAGGAGCGTCCGGGACGTCCGGGGTCTCGGGGGTGTCCGGGACCTCAGGTACGTCCGGGGAGTCCGGGGCATCGGGTACGTCCGGGGAGTCCGGGACCTCAGGTACGTCCGGGGAGTCCGGGGCATCGGGAACGTCCGGGGTCTCGGGAGTGTCCGGGACCTCAGGTACGTCCGGCGTGTCCGGAACCTCGGGGCTGTCCGGGACGTCCGGAACGGGATTGTCCGGAACCGGACAGTCGGGTGCCGGGCTGGCCGGGGCCGGGGTTTCCGGGACCGGGCAGTCGGGGACAGGAGGTGGAACGGGGCTCGCCATAGCTGGTGCGGCGACCGTGGCCAGTGCGAATCCAGCGGCGACAGCGGCGATTCGAGTCCGAGAATTCACGAAATCTCCTTTGTTTGCTGTGAGGTCGTGACTCATGAATCCTGAAGCGAATTGAAGGATAAAGTCAAGAACTTTCTTGAACTTATTGATTCCTATTCCTTTAGTCGATTTCGTGGCGTAAACTCATCTGGCTGCGTTTGTCGGTCCCAAAAGCCGGGCAAACCTCACATAGGAAGCCATTCGGTGTCATCCCAGGTGAAACACTGTGTTCGCGTTCTGGTTCACCGTCCGCCACGACGCCGACGGTCGCGGGATAAGTCGTCGCGATATCGGTTCCCGGTGCTGCCAGGAGGGCCGCTTTCTTCGGTTACCCTGGGGGGTAAACGAGGTGTCCATGGCCTCGGGTCGTGGCGTTTAGTGGCGATGAAATGCGTTTACCAATCAGTGGATTTCAGGCCTTTCGGATCGCCGTCGTGGTAGCTGACTCGACGCCAGACGAGGCATTGAAATGGAACTCGTTTCCGGGTGGCGCCTGCGCGCGACGGAAGCGGTTCGGTCGGAGTGGATCCGGCGGTTCTGCAGTGGCGTACGGGCGGCGAACCGCTCTGGTCCGACCCCACCCTCTTCGTCGACCCCTTCGGTCGACCGGGATGACGCTCGCGCGGGTCCAGATCTCGGCGAGAGGGATCGACCTCGACCGGCACCTGGTGACGTGCCAGGGTGTTCCTGTGCCGCTGACCCCCACCTCGTCGTCCGCTGATGCGTTCTATGCGGGCATCCGGTTCAAGGCGTGGAGCCCTTGGTCCAGCCTGCACCCGAGCATCGACGTCCAGGCCCCGCTCCACGTCGGCGTCGTCGACATCGCCTCCGAGACGAACATCGGCGGCGCGACCTACCACGTCGTCCACCCGGGTGGCCGCAACTACGACCACCCGCCGGTGAACGCCAACGGGGCCGAGGCGCGGCGCGCGAGCAGGTTCGAGGCGCGAGGTCACACGACAGGCCGTCTGGTCGTCGCCGAGATGCGCACGCGAGCGGCCGGCGCGACAACCCCGGACCACCCCCACACCCTCGACCTCCGCAGAGCGGTCCGCTGAGCCATGTGGTCGATGTCGTTCCGGGGCTGCCGGGTAGTCCAGGGAGTTTCCGTCGCTCTACTGGTCAGTAACCGACGGAAACTCCCTGGACTACCCCCCGCCAGGGGTGCCCGGTGACCGTCCTCCGCGAGTACGCCGACGCTCTCGGCCTCCTCGACACGACCGACCAGCCCTACGACGAGGTCGTCGGGCCCGACGGCACCCTACGCCCGGCGTGGAAGCCGATGGCCGAGACGGCCGTCTCGATCACGCCGGCCACGCTGAGCCGGATCGGCCACGACGTCGAGCGGTTCCTCGCCGACGACGGGGTCACCTACCTGCGGCCCGGCGCCAAGCCCGAGCCCTGGCGGCTCGACCCGGTGCCGCTCGTCATCGACCCCGCGCAGTGGCGCGTCCTCGAGGTCGGCCTCGCCCAGCGCGCCGAGCTGCTCAACGCGATCCTGGTCGACCTCTACGGCGCGCAGCGTCTCCTCGCGGACGGCATCGTCCCGGCGGCGGTGGTCTTCGGCCACCAGGGCTTCCACCGCGTCGCCGCCCGTGCCAGCAACCACGACCCGCGCCCGCTCGTCCTGGCCGCCACCGACCTCGGTCGCACCCCCGACGGCGAGTGGCGGGTGCTCGCCGACCGCACCCAGGCCCCCTCCGGGATCGGCTACGCGATGGAGAACCGCCGGGTGATCAGCAGGGTGCTCCCCGAGCTCCACCGCGACGCCGGGCTGCATCGGATGGAGCCCTACTTCGCCGCCCTCCGCTCGGCCCTCCTCGAGTCCGCACCCGGTGACCAGGCCGACCCCCGGGTCGTCGTCCTGTCCCCGGGCACCCACTCCGAGACCGCCTACGACCAGGCCTTTCTCGCCTCGACGCTCGGGTTCCCGCTGGTCCAGGGGGCCGACCTGACCGTACGCAACGGCGAGGTTCTCATGCGCGGCCACGGCGATCGCCTGGAGCGGGTCGACGTGATCCTGCGCCGGGTCGATGCGACCTGGTCCGACCCGCTCGAGCTCCGCGGCGACAGCCAGCTCGGCGTGGCCGGCCTGATCGAGGCCGTACGCCGCGGCAACGTGCGCGTGGTCAACGGGTTCGGGGCCGGCGTGCTCGAGAACCCGGGGCTCGCTCCCTACCTCCCGGCTGCCTGCGAGGCGCTCCTGGGGGAGCCGCTGCGGCTCGGCTCGATCGGCACCTGGTGGTGCGGTGACCGGACCCAGCGCGCGGAGGTCGAGCGGCGGCTGGCCGCCGGTGACCTGGTGGTGCGGACGCTGGAGGGCGCCATCGTCACCGGGACCCCCGAGGAGCTGCGCACAAAGATCGCTGCCGACCCCTACCGCTTCGTCGGTCAGGAGCAGATCACGCTCTCCCAAGCCCCGACCTGGGCAGAAGGGCACGGCGCGGTCGGCCGGCCGCTGACGCTGCGCACGTTCTCCTTGAGATACGGCTCGGCCTACCGCCCGCTGGTCGGCGGTCTGGCCTCGGTCCGTGCCGACGAGACCGGGCTGCCGCCGTGCAGCAAGGACGTCTGGGTGCTCAAGGAGTCGCCGCAGGACGCCGACCAGGGCCTGGCCGACGTGCTCCCGATGACCCACACCCGCTCGGTCACGGTGCTCGTCCCGCGAGCGCTCGAGGACATGTTCTGGTCGGGTCGCTACGCCGAGCGCGCCGAGGACCTCATCCGGCTCATCCTGGCCACGCACGTGCTCGCCGAGGACTTCAGGACCAGGCCGCGTACGTCCGGTGGGATCAGCCTCGAGGTCATGCTGAGCGCGCTCGACCGGCTGGCCGGGCACGGCCGGGCGGACGCGGACATCGACGCCGAGTTCCGCTCGATGCTGCTGGACGCCGACCGGCCGGGGTCGGCGGCGCAGTCGCTGGCCGGGATGCGGCAGGCCTTCAGCGGCGTACGCGACCAGCTCAGCCCCGACATGTGGCGGATCTTCTCCTCGACCGACCGTGCGGCCGAGGAGCTCCGGGTCAACCCGCACTCGCTGCAGATCGCCGAGTCGGGCGCCGAGATGCTGCACGGCATCCTGGCGATGCAGGGGATCGTGGCGAGCATGATCCGCGACGAGGGCTATCACTCGATCCGGCTGGGCCGGTTCCTGGAGCGCGCGATGCAGATCTGCCAGCTCCTGCGCGCCACCACGACCGTACGCCGCGGCCTCGAGGTCGACCGCGCGGTGCTCAACGCGGTGCTCGCCTCGGCCGAGTCCGCGGTCACCCACCGCCGCCGCTACCGGGGCTACGTACGCACCGGGGGAGTGCTCGACCTGTTGATCATGGACCGCGACAACCCCCGCTCGCTGGCCTTCTGCCTCGACGAGCTGCGACTCCACCTGACCAAGCTCCCCGGCTCGACCGGCTCGTCGCGCCCCGAGCGGCTCCTCGACGACATCACCGCCCAGATCGAGCAGAGCCTCGACGGCATCGGGGTCGCCGGCCTGGTCGCCATCGGCGGCGTCGGCCGCCCCAACCTGGAGTCCTTCCTGGATCAGGTCCACGCCCAGCTCGTCCGCCTCGCCGACGCCATCACCGACGTGAACTTCGCCACCGGCCCCGCCCCGCAGCCCCTCAACGCCCTCCCGACGCAATCGCTCACTTGAGCAAGTGCACGGTCGTCACCACGAGCGGATGGCTGGGGCCGGGTGATGCTCCCGGGAATTGCAGTAGCGACGATTACATGGGCTCCGCAACGTGGTGACCTCGTCAGGATGCGTGCCGCACAAAACGGCGACATTCTCGGGCAAAATCACTTCAAACGGGGAGATTCAAGTGAATTTGGTGCATGCAGCGGCGTGCGTCGCTGCCATCGCCGTCGTAGGCGCCTTGGCGTTGACGCCGACGGCCAATGCCGCAACTCCGGCTGGCGCTTCGTCCGCGGGTTGGACGGAGCTAGATGCCGTACGTGCGGTTGAGCAGCCGGCGAGCCAACGCCCAAGCGACTGACGCCGTGAACGGGTGTGGCGCGGAAGTCCTCGACAACGAGTCGGCCTACGTAAAGCCAGATCAGAGAGGGGACAAACTGTGGACGCTCAGGACCACGAGAGGTTCTTTCGTTGTCAAGTGCGGTGACGGCCAGGACTGGGGCGCTGTGCACGTCGAGTTGAAGCACGAGGTGCCCAACTGGGCGGACGCCCTGACATGCATCGAGAAAGCGATCAGTCGAGGCGCACGGTCGGACGGCGAGAACGAAAAAACGAGATACGCGTACCGGGTCAAGGGTGCTGACATTGTTGTCGTTGTAGGGGGCAACGGCCTCGACTGCGTACCCGAAAGGCACGGGAGTCGCGAAGAAGTGGCGACTCTGCTCCGCGGCGTAGGTTGGTGCCATGGACAGCACGTCTGATCGGTTGCGTGAGGAGGGGTTCCCTCGTCCGCCACGCGGTCGCCGTGTGGTGTGGGTGGAGAGGCGGCGACCTGCCGTGGAAGGTGCTCCGCTCGCGCTTCCGGGCGTTGTCACAGAGGACTTGCCCGACGGCTGGACGTTCGTGTCGTGGCTCGACAAGGACGGCTGGTACAGCCCTGACGCGGTCTACGAGGTGAAGAACCTTCGAGCGGTGTCTGACGCGGAGTTCGACGACCTTGTCCGGGCCGTCCGCGATAGTCCCGACTGGCAGGGAATCGTCCACAACGCCGACATCGATCCGGAGCCTTCGCCGTATCAGGTCGGCGACATGGTCGAGTGGATTGGCCCTGTGCCTGGGGACGCCGATTGGGATCCGCATGCTGATTCCTGGCGGCGGGAAGCGCTCGGCAGCGCATCGGGACTGACTCGTCGGCATCCTGGCCGAATCGTCGAAATCGCACATAACGCCGCGCTTCGGGTTCAGTGGATTGACAAGGTTGGCGAGTACGAGGGTCGGGACTTCATACATCCCGACTTTGTGCGTGCGGCCGACGAGGCGGAAGCCCACCGTTCGACGACGCAGCTTCGCGAGTCGGACTGGCCTGGTCTCGACCGCACGTAGATCCCGTGGGGATCCGCATGAGCGGCCGGTCGTGGCGGTCTCGAGCGGGATACGATGCCGCGGGTGAGATACCGGGTCAGCCACACGACGACCTACTCCTATGACGAGGATGTGACGAACTCGTTCGGGATCGCCAACGTGACCCCGCGGGAGCTGCCTCACCAGCATGTCGAGAAGGCCGAGGTTCAGATCACGCCGGCGCCCGCGGACCAGTCGACCGACGTCGACTTCTACGGCAACACGGTGACGTACTTCCAGGTGCTCGAGCCGCATCAGCTGCTCGAGATCACGGCGTCCTCCGAGGTCGAGGTCACCGCCCCGGTCTATGACGAGACGAGCTTCGCCCAGCCGTGGGAGCGGGCCCGGCCGCTGGTCGACCCGAACCTCCCCGGCGCTTGGCGGGCGGCCGACCTGGCAGTGGTTTCGCCGCTGGTGGAGCACACCCGGGAGGCGTACGACTTCGGTGCCGTCTCCCTGACGGAGGGGCGCGGGCTCGTGGAGGCGGCGGAGGATCTGATGCACCGGATCCACACCGGCTTCGACTACGACGACACCGCCACGACGGTCACCTCGACGATCCCGGAGATCTTCGCGGCCGAAGGTGGCGTCTGTCAGGATTTCGCCCACCTGATGTTGGCCTGTTTGCGAGCGCACGGGCTCGCGGCCCGCTATGTTTCCGGCTACCTTGCCACCACCCCTCCGCCGGGGAGGCCGCGGCTCGTCGGAGCCGATGCCTCCCATGCCTGGGTGGAGGTGTGGGTCCCGCAGATGAGCGGCGCGGGGACGGGCCAGTGGCTCGCCCTCGACCCGACGAACGACACCAGGGTCGACGATCGCCATGTGAGCGTCGCCTGGGGTCGCGACTATGCCGATGTGCCCCCGGTGAAGGGGGTCATCTACACCGAAGCCACCACATCGACCTTGACGGTCTCTGTCGATGTGGCCCCCGACCAGCAGGAGTGAAGTTACGGTGTTGCTCGTGGGACAGCCTCCGCAGCGGGCGAGCATCGTGACCCGCGGCAGCCGCTGGCGTCGTGGAGTACGTATCTCCGGAGTGCTGGTGGTCGCCGCGGCTCTCACCGCGCTCACGCTCTGGCTGCTGGCACGTGGCTCGACCCCCTCCGAGGTCACCCGTGAGTTCATGGAGGCCACCTCGGTCACCACCCTCTACGAGCTCGCCTCCGACGAGGGCGATGAGCTTCTCGACGGGGGCGGTGCGCGGGCGATGATCGACGCAGCAGAGGGGAAACGCACCTATGCCGACCCCAACCCGCGCGCGGTGACCCGGTCGATGGTCTTCGGTGAGCCCGAGCTGGAGGGTGGTGGCGCCCAGGTGACCGTCAGGGTCTCCTACACCGGAGAGGACGGCCCCGTCCCGGACGAGTCGATGGTCGTCGTCCTGGTCCGTGAGGACGGCGAGTGGCGCGTCGGCAGCTGGGGGACGGCCTGAGTCGGCCGATGATGGGACATGGAAGCGTTCACCTGTCGGGAGTGCGGCAACCGTCTCTACTTCGAGAACTCGGCGTGCGTCTCGTGCGGCACCCGGCTCGCCTACGCCCGCGAGGAACGCGAGATCGTCCCGGTCTCACCCGAGGGCCGGTACGTCGACAGCGACGGCTATGTCTGGTGGGTCTGCGCCAACACGCTGGAGACGGGGTGCACCTGGCTGTCCCGCTTCGAGGGCGGGATCTGCTTCTCCTGCGAGCTGACCCGGACCCGGCCGGGCGGCGCCGCCCCCGAGTTCGTCCAGCAGCAGTATTCCCTTGCCGAGCAGGCCAAACGGCATCTCGTGGTCGAGCTGGACGCGCTCGGGCTTGAGGTCCGCACCAAGGCGCAGGACCCCGTCGACGGGCTCACCTTCGACCTCCTGGCCAGCGATGGCATCGCGTCCACCCCGGACGTGGTCATCGGACACGACAGCGGCGTGATCACCATCGACCTGGCCGAGTCCGACGACGCCTATCGCGAGCACGTCCGGGCCACGCTCGACGAGCCCTACCGAACCCTGCTGGGCCACTTCCGGCACGAGGTCGGCCACTACTACGAGTGGCAGCTGGTCCGTGGACCCGAGCTGATGCGGCGATGCACGGAGGTCTTCGGCGACGAGTCGGTCTCCTACGAGGAGTCGCTGCAGCGCCACTACTCCGAAGGGCCGCCCGACGGCTGGACGGAGAACTACATCTCGACCTACGCCACGATGCATCCCTTCGAGGACTTCGCCGAGACCTGGGCCCACTACCTCCACATCCGCGACACGCTCGGGTCCGCCGCGGCGTACGGCCTCGCCGAGCCGGTGCCGGCCGAGATGCCGTTCCGGCAGGTCGTCACCGACATCTGGGTGCCGCTCTCGGCCGCCCTGAACGTCATCAACCGGTCGATGGGCCATGACGATCTCTACCCCTTCGTCATCCCGTCCGCGGTCCTGGACAAGCTCGACTTCGTGGCCACGTTGGTTCAGGATTCAACCCACCCCCTAAGGTGACCCCCATGGGGGAGCAGGCGACCTACATCCAGCCAGGCAACGAGTTCAACCGGGACATGAACTACATCCCGGACCGGATCACGAAGGACGGGCGGAAGCCGGAGTTCGGGCCGAGCGACGTGCCGCTGTGGCCCGTCGAGCCGGGCCGCTACCGGCTGGTCGCGGCCGCAGCCTGCCCGTGGGCCAACCGGGCGATCATCGTGCGCAACCTGCTCGGTCTCCAGGACGTCATCTCTCTCGGCCTCGCCGGTCCGACCCACGACGCCCGGTCGTGGACCTTCGACCTCGACCCCGGCGGCGTCGACCCGGTGCTCGGGATCGAGCGGCTGCAGCAGGCCTACTTCAAGCGCTACCCCGACTATCCGCGCGGCATCACGGTGCCGGCGATCGTCGAGGAGGCCACGGGGGAGATCGTCACCAACGACTTCCCGTGGATCACCCATGATTTCTTCCACGAGTGGACCGACTTCTTCGCCGACGACGCCCCCGACCTGTGGCCGCGGGCGCTCCGCGAGGAGATGGACGAGGTCAACCAGCGGGTCTTCACCGAGGTCAACAACGGGGTCTACCGGTGTGGCTTCGCCGGCTCCCAGGAGGCGTACGACGCTGCGTACTCACGTCTCTTCGTTGCCCTCGACTGGCTCGAGGAGCGACTCTCGGGACAGCGCTACCTGGTCGGCGAGCAGCTCACCGAGTCCGACATCCGACTGTTCACGACGCTGGCGCGCTTCGACGCGGTCTACCACGGCCACTTCAAGTGCAACCGGCAGAAGCTCGTCGAGTTCCCCGCCCTGTGGGCCTACGCGCGCGACCTCTATCAGACCCCCGGGATCGGCGAGACCCTCGACTTCGACCAGATCAAGCAGCACTACTACATCGTCCACACCGATTTGAACCCCACCCAGATCGTCCCCGCCGGCCCGGACCTCTCCGGCTGGGACGAGCCGCACGGGCGCGAGTCGCTCGGCTGAGCGTTCGGGCAGCTCACCCCGCGCCGGGGATGAAGACGTGGCCGGTCGAGGGGTCCGTCGATCCGTCGTGGAAACCGGCGATGACCGCCGGGGCGTCCTCGAGACCGGCGTGCTCGAGCAGCTCGATGGATGGCCGCTCCGGGCGCCCCACATGCTTCAGGAAGCCACGCTCGTCGCGCTGGTAGCGCTGCATGAAGGCACGCGACTGGCCCTCGGCCTTGTAGGCGTCGAGCTGGAGGGCTGCGAAGAAGAAGACGGGAGCCGGGCCCGGGAGGCTGTTGTCCTCCTCGGGGAGATGGTCGGCATGGGTCGACCCGATGAGGCAGTCGAAGGCGAGCTGGTCACCGAAGTGCTCGTGAACCCGGCGGCGCAGGGCGGGGTCGCCTGACAGATCGACATAGACGGTCCGCTTGGTCGCGTCGACGGCGGTCAGATCGGCGTACTCGCGGGTCGCGGTGTAGAGGCCGAGGCCGTTCACGAAGTCGCTGTTGCGGGCGGAGGTGAGCGCGATCTTCGGCGTCGGCGAGTCGGCGAGGCAGTAGGCGGTGCCGTACGCCGTCTTGCTCGACGCGCTCGAGATCACGAACTGCTCGGCGTCGAAGAAGTCGCGATCACGGAGGTAGTCGGCGGCGGTGTAGGAGGTGATGAACAGGGGGCGGTAGATGGCAGTGAGGCTGTCCTGCCGGGGATCGGTGTCCCGAGGCTGGAGCTCGTAGAGGTTGTAGACGTCGGGCGTGCCGGTGCGGTGGGCGGCACCGTCGACGAAGCTTCGGGCGGTGACCCTCGTGGGTCGCATCGTCAGGTGGGTCGCGATGGGGAAGTAGCCGAAGACCCGCGTCCCCACGGGAACGTCGGCAGCTCTCGACTCGATGATTTCCGCGAACCCCCATGCCGGCATGCAGCCGTATCCGTCCTGCTCCGCGGGGAAGAGGTTCCAATAGCCCAGAGCGTCGCCGTAGACCGCGTAGGTCATGTTGTTCGTGGTCAGAGCGAAGCGTTCGATCCGCGCCAGCACCTCGCCCTCGTCGAGCTGCGGTGCCGGGACGTCCACCAGATCGGCCACTCCGAGGTCGCTCTTGAGCGACTCCACGCGGGCATGTCGCGTCATCGTCTTCCTCATCTCGTGGGTCGGGACCGGGTCCGGACAACGTACTAAGCGCTTGCTTAGTTGTCTACCTCCGCCAAGGGCTCTTGACAGGGGTGATGCGCGTCATCAAAATCAGCAGGAATCCTGTCAATCAGGGTCCTGTCAAAGGAGATGTCTCGTGCGCCTCACTCGTTCCCTGACCCTCGCCGTCGCGGTGTGCGTCGGTCTGGTCGCCTCCCCGCTCGTCCCCGCGGCCGCTGTCGAGACCGCGTCCACCACCCTCACCGGGTCGCTGCCCAACGGCACGACCTGGCAGGCCGAGGTGCCCGAGGACTGGGACGGCACGACCGTCCTGTACGCCCACGGTTTCCGGATGGGTTCGGAGAACCCCGCCTGGGACGCCGGCTTCTCGCCGACCGCACAGGCATTGGTCGACCGCGGCACGGCGGTGGTCGCCTCGTCGTACGCCACGACCGGCTGGGCCCTCGGCACGGCCGTGCAGGACCAATTCGACGCGCTGGCGGCCTTCGAGGCCGAGGCCGGGGACTCCGAGCGGGTGATCGCGATGGGCCGGTCGATGGGCGGCCTGGTCACCAGCCTGATCGCCGAGCGCCCGGACGCCGGCGTCGACGCTGCCGTCAGTATCTGTGGCCTCGTCGGTGGCGGCGTCGCCCTCAACAACTACCAGCTCGACGCCGCGTACGCCGCGGTGCGACTGCTCGCGCCGGACGCGGACGTGCCGCTCGTCGGATTCACCTCGCCCGAGGAGTCCCAGGCGACGGTGGACACCATCGCGAAGGCGCTGGACGAGGGGGCCGACAGCCCGCAGGGACGCGCCCGCGTCGCGCTGGTCGGGGCGTTGCTGAACATCCCGACCGAGCTTCCGGGGGTCGACCGGAGCAACCCCGAGGAGCTGGCCGCGGCCCAGGCCGAGCTGGTCCGTACGACGCTGCCGGAGGTGATCCGGCGGCGCAGCGCCATCGTCAACGCGGCCGGAGGTGACAGCGGCTGGACCGCCGGCGTCGACTACCAGCAGTTGCTGCGGCAGTCCGCCCAGCAGGATCAGGTCCAGGCGCTCTACCGGGGCGCGCGCCTGAGCCTGGGCGCCGATCTGCGCCGACTCACCCGGACCGCCGACATCGAGCCCGACGCGGACGCCCTCGGCTGGATGACCGCGACCTCGGTGCCGACGGGCGAGCTGAGGGTCCCGGTGCTCGCCACCCACACCCTCGTCGACGTCCTGGCGCCGGTGGAGTACCAGGAGGAGTACGCCGAGACGACCCGGGACGCAGGCCGGTCCTCGATGCTGCGCCAGGCCTACGTCGACGCCGTCGGCCACTGCGCGTTCACCGTCGCGGAGAACCTCGTCGCGGTCGAGGCGGTCGAGCGACGGCTCGACACCGGACGATGGGGCACGGCCGCGACCGCGGAGGCTCTCGACGCCGCCGCCGAGCGGTACGGCGAGGGCCGATACGTACGCTTCCGGCCGGCCGAGTTCGTGAACGACCGGACCTGGGGAGCCGAGGGCTGAGGGCGGCGCGCGCCTGCAACGTGACGCGGCGCTGAAACGGGCTATTCACACTTTCGTCAGCCCTTCCCTCACTGCGGGCGAGTACCGTTTGGCTATGCCGATGTGCCACGGATCACAAGCCCGTGATCGGCGTAGCCAGCGGTGGCAACCCCACCCCGTGTGAAGGAAGCGTGATGACTGAATTTCTGGATCCGAGTCCCAGCCACACCGACATGGTTCAGCTGCTGAACCCCGAGGGAGAACGGGTCTCGCACCCGGACTTCGAGTTCTCACCCGACCGACCTGAGGACGAGGCCGTGCGCGGCTTCTACCGCGACATGGTGCTGACCCGCCGCCTCGACGTCGAGGCCACCGCGCTGCAGCGCCACGGCGAGCTGGGCCTGTGGGCGCAGCTGCTGGGCCAGGAGGCCGCGCAGATCGGCGCGGCCCGCGCGCTCGCACCCCAGGACTTCGTCTTCCCGACCTACCGTGAGCACGGTGTGGCCTGGTGCCGCGACGTCGACCCGATGCAGCTGCTCGGACTCTTCCGGGGCACCGACCAGGGCGGCTGGGACCCAGACGAGCACAACTTCGGGCTCTACACCATCGTGATCGGCGCGCAGACGCTGCACGCCACCGGCTATGCGATGGGCGTGCAGATGGACGGGCTCGTCGGCACCGGCGACCCGACCCGCGACACGGCCGTCGTGGCCCACTTCGGCGACGGCGCCTCCTCGCAGGGGGACGTCAACGAGGCGATGGTCTTCGCCGCCTCCTACAACGCCCCGGTCGTCTTCTTCTGCCAGAACAATCAGTGGGCCATCTCCGAACCGGTCGAGCAGATGGTCAAGGTGCCGCTCTACAAGCGCGCCCAGGGCTTCGGGTTCCCCGGCATCCGGGTGGACGGCAACGACGTGCTGGCGACGTACGAGGTGATGAAGTCGGCGCTCAAGCGTGCCCGCGAGGGTGGCGGGCCGACGATGATCGAGGCCTACACCTACCGGATGGGCGCCCACACGACCACCGACGACCCGACCCGCTACCGGCTCTCTGACGAGGTCGAGGCGTGGAAGCTCAAGGACCCGATCGCGCGGGTGGAGGCCTACCTCCGCCGCGGCGGCGGAGCCTCGACCTCCTTCTTCGCCAAGGTGGAGGCCGAGGCCGAGGAGCTCGGCGAGCGTCTGCGCGCCGGCATCCACGCCCTGCCCGAACCCGATCCGGTACGCCTCTTCGACAACGTCTACACCGAGCTGCCCGACGAGCTTCGCGAGCAGCGTGACGGCTACGCGGCGTACCTCTCCTCCTTCGACCTCGAGGGGGCCTCGCGATGACCAAGATGACCTTGGCGAAGGCGCTCAACGCGGGACTGCGACGGGCGATGGAGGACGACGACAAGGTCGTCCTGATGGGTGAGGACATCGGCCGGCTGGGCGGTGTCTTCCGGATCACCGACGGGCTGCAGAAGGACTTCGGCGAGGCGCGGGTCGTCGACACCCCGCTGGCCGAGTCCGGGATCGTCGGCACGGCGGTCGGGCTCGCGCTGCGGGGCTACCGGCCGGTGGTGGAGATCCAGTTCGACGGCTTCGTCTACCCGGCCTACGACCAGATCGTGTCGCAGGTGGCCAAGCTCCACTACCGCAGTGGCGGGCGGGTGGCGATGCCGATGGTCATCCGGATCCCGTTCGGCGGCGGTATCGGGGCCGTGGAGCACCACAGCGAGTCGCCGGAGGCGCAGTTCGCGCACACTCCGGGGCTCAAGGTGGTCGCCTGCGCCGACCCCGTCGACGCCTACTGGATGATCCAGCAGGCGATCTCGCACCCGGACCCGGTCATCTTCCTGGAGCCGAAGCGGCTCTACCACTCGACCAAGGCCGAGGTCGACGTCGACGCCACGCCCGGCCCGCTGTTCGCCTCGCGGGTGGCGCGGTCCGGCTCCGACCTGACGGTGCTGGCCTACGGGCCCACCGTCAAGACCGCGCTCACCGCCGCCGAGGCGGCCGCAGGGGAGGGCAAGTCGCTCGAGGTGATCGACCTGCGCACGCTCTCGCCGCTCGACATGGCTCCGGTCTACGAGTCGGTGCGGCGTACGGGGCGTGCGGTCGTCGTCCACGAGGCCCACGTCAACCTCGGCCTCGGCGCCGAGCTCGCCGCCCGGATCGCCGAGGCCTGCTTCCACTCGCTGGAGGCGCCGGTGCTCCGCGTAGGCGGGTTCGACACGCCCTACCCGCCGGCCAGGGCGGAGGAGTACTTCCTCCCCGACCTCGACCGAGTCCTCGATGTCGTCGACAGGAGCCTGGCGTGGTGACCTCCGAGTTCAAGCTGCCCGACGTCGGCGAGGGCCTCACCGAGGCCGAGATCGTCGAGTGGCACGTCGCCGTGGGTGACGTGATCAAGGTCAACGACCCTGTCTGCGACATCGAGACCGCCAAGTCGGTCGTCGAGCTCCCCTCGCCCTACGCCGGGGTGGTCCAGGAGCTCCTCGTCGAGGTCGGCACCGAGGTCCAGGTCGGCACCCCGATCATCCGCATAGGCGACTCCCTCGAGGCGTCGCCCTCATCGCCCGAGGCGTCGCCCGCGTCGGTCGAGCCCGCGAGCGCAGCGAGCGGTGTCGAGACCAACACAGCCGCCGACGAGCACGAGCAGCCGCTGACGCTGGTCGGCTACGGCTCCAAGGAAGACGCCGTCGTACGCCGCAACCGCACCGTCTCCGCCCCGGCAGCCGCCGCGGGGACCGGTGTGCTGGCCAAGCCGACCGCCCGGAAGCTGGCACGAGACCTGGGCGTGGACCTGGCGACCGTGACACCGGAGCGCGACGACGGCGTGATCACCACGGCCGACCTCGAGGCACTGACGAACGCTCCGGCTCCGTCTCGGGAGCCGGCTGCGCCGGTCGGTGGTGAGCGTCGCGAGCCGATCAAGGGCCTGCGCAAGCAGATGGGCCAGGCGATGGTCGACTCCGCGTTCACGCTGCCGCACGTGACCGTCTGGACGACGGTCGACGTGACCCGCACCTCCGAGCTGGTCGCCGCCCTCAAGGTCAACCGCGACTTCGCCGAGATCCGGGTCAGCCCCCTGCTGATCGTGGCCAAGGCGACGCTGCTGGCGATGCGACGTACGCCGATCATCAACTCCTGGTGGGACGAGGCCGCGCAGGAGATCGTGCTCAAGGAGTACGTCAACCTCGGCATCGCCGCGGCCACTCCCAGGGGCCTCCAGGTGCCGAACGTGAAGGGCGCCGACCGGATGTCCCTGGTCGAGCTGGGCGCCGCGATCAACGAGCTCACCGACGTCGCCCGCACCGGCAAGACCCCGCCGGCCGACCAGACCGGCGGGACCTTCACGATCACCAACATCGGCCCGTTCGGCATCGACGGCGGTGCCCCGATCATCAACCCGGGCGAGTCCGCGATCCTCTCCGTCGGTGCGATCAAGCGTCAGCCCTGGATCGTCGGCGAAGGTGATGACGAACGCATCGAGCCCCGCGACGTCTGCACCCTCGCGCTCAGCTTCGACCACCGCCACATCGATGGCGAGGCCGGATCCCGTTTCCTCGCCGACGTGGCACGGATCGTCGGAGACCCGAGCACGGCGCTGCTGTTCTGACCCGTTCGACAATCGCTCCACAGAATCCCAATTCACTACCTCGAGGGGTATGGGATCTGGCACCATCCTCAGGCCCGCGCTGACGCGGGCCTGAGGATCTTCTGGAGGCAGGAATGGTGCTCCTGACGGGGCGCACGCTGCTTGCCGGGATCGTCGCGATGGCCGCCTCGGCGACCGTACTCGTGGCGAGTCCCGCGAGCGCGGCGACAACATCCACCGGCGTACGCTGCACGATCGTCGGTACGTCCGGCGGTGACGTTCTGAAGGGCACATCGCGACGGGACGTCATCTGCGGTCGTGGCGGCGGCGACATCATCTACGCCAAGGGCGGCGACGATCTGATCGACGCCGGATCAGGCGGAGATCACATCTATGCCAGCTACGGCGCCGACCGTGTGCTCGCCGGGAGCGGCGAGGACTGGATCCACGGCGAGGGCGGGCCCGACAACCTCAACGGCGGCACCGGGCAGGACAACATCTGGGGCGAGGACGGCGGTGACGTCATCTCCGGCGGCGACCATTTCGACGTGATCTCCGGCGGAGCAGGCGCGGACCGTATCTACGGCGGCGGCGCCGGGGACAGCATCAACGGCGGGTCGAGCGGAGACGCCATCTCCGGAGGCACGGGGTCCGACACCGTCAACGGAGGCGATGGCAACGACTCGATCTCCGGTGGTGACGGCAACGACCGGCTCTCCGGCAGCTACGGCGACGACCAGCTCCACGGGAACAACCACCTGGACACCGTCAACGGCGGCCCTGGACATGACCGACTCTGGGGCGACGGCGGCGCTGACACCCTCAACGGCGGGGATGGCAACGACAGGCTGACCGGAGGCACCGGGCTCGACGATGTCCACGGCAATGCTGGCACCAACACCTGCTACTACGACATCTACGACATCCTGAGCGGGTGCGGCTACGACAAGGCCCCGCCGGCGATCGTGTCCGTCTCGGCTACTCCGTCAACCGTCGACACCACCACTGCTGACGCGAAGGTCAGGGTGCGCGTGCACGCGACGGACGACCTCAGCGGCGTCAAACGGATCCAGGGCCATTTCATCGCCTCGTCCGTCAACGGCTCCATCTACATGGCCTCGATGTCACTCGTGTCTGGCGGCACTCGAGACGGATGGTGGGAGTACGTCCTCACCGTTCCGCGGTATACGCCTGCAGGGCCTATGGAACTGCAAATGTGGGTGGCCGACCGTTACGGGCGCGAGACCGGGATCGATCGTGACATTCTGACTGTCACTAATACGGATCCTGACCTGGTTGCTCCCACGGTGAGCATCTCGGCCTTGTCCGCGACAAGCCTGGATGTCAGGACTGCGCCGAAGTCGGTGAAGGTGACGGCACGAATCCGTGATGCGAAGTCGGGCGTGGTGGACGGTGTCGCGATCTGCCTGTCACGAGCCGAGGTAGCCACACCGTCGGATCCGACCCCCGAATACTTCGGCTTCGTCTGCGAAGAGGGGCTCACGCGCACTTCTGGAACCTCTAAAGACGGGATCTGGACGGCGTACCTAACGCTTCCGAAGGGGTCTCGCGGAGGCGTGTACAACGTTGGCGTCGGCGTCGAGGACCGTGTTGGCAACACCGGAAGTTGGATGGGTCCGGACGCGTACGCGGCCTTTGTGAACCACGGCTCGAACTCGCCGGTCGAGGTGCATGAGCTCAACGCTGAGTTGAGCCGAATTCAGGTGCTGGGGGCCGCGAGCTAGTTCCGACCTGCCGAGACGTCAACAACGCCGGTCGAGTGAGCACCTCGGTGCCCACTCGACCGGCGTACGTGACGCCTCGACCGGTTGGGTCAGGCGGGGATGTTCCGGCGGCGGAAGCCGACGAAGGCTGCCGCCAGCAGCACCAGCGCCACGGCGCTGAGGCCGAACATGTGCGAGGCCTCGATCGGCTCCTGCGGGTAGCGCCCGACCCACCAGAAGGGTGAGATGCCGGCGACCGAGTCCGGGAGGTCGAAGAGCGGCCCGAACATCCCGGTGATGCAGGTGAACGCGAAGAGCGCCCAGATGATCGGCGTGATTTTCGGGATCCAGGCGTAGAGCGCCGCGGTGAGCGCCATGAAGACCGCGACCGCCGGCAGGAACGCCGCGCCGCCCTTCAGGAACGTCCCCAGCTCGACCTCACCGTTGACCAGTGCACCTGCCCACAGCGCGAGGGCGCCCGAGATAATGGTCAGTACGAACGCACCCACCGCCACGACCACGAGATGGGAGCCGAACCAGCGACTGCGTGAGACCGGCTTGGCCAGCGTGATCTCGAGACGTCCTTCGCTCTCCTCCGTCTTGGCGCGGAGCGTGGTCGCGATCGCGTAGCCGGCGGCAGCCAGCGCGGCGTACAGGATCATGATCGCCAGGAACCCGGTGAGCGGGTCGTCGCCGAACATCTTGGCCGCCTCGGGGTTGGACGCGGCCATGTCGCTGACCATGTCCTCGACCCCTTCGCCGAGGTAGGTGCCGGTCGCCCCGAACATCACGAAGGTGCCGAGGAACCACCAGAACAGAGCCGTACGCTGCTGGCGCCATGCCATCGCCAGCGGCGACGCGAGCGTCGCGGGTGCCTCGGCCCGGCCGGAGCGGCCGGCGAGCAGCGCCCCGTCGAAGTCGCGCTTCGAGGCCAGGAAGGCACCGACGGCGAGCAGCACGAGGACCGCCACGACGCTCAGTGCCAGCGGCCACCAGCGCAGGTCGACGTACGCCCTCATCTGCTGGGTCCAGGCGATCGGTGAGAGCCACGAGAGCCAGGTGCCGTGCTCGCCGGGCCCGGCCTGCAGGTCCCCGATGCCGCGCACGAGCACAGCGACACCCAGCACCGCGAGGGCGAGGCCGGTGGCGCCGCGGCCGTGCGTGGTCAGCTGCGAGGTGACCAGGGCGACGGCGGCGAAGACCAGACTGCTGACGGCGATCGCCGTCGACATCGCGAAGGTGTCCTCGACCTCGAGGTCACCCCCGGAGATGAGCAGCGCGCTCCCGAGCGCGGCGAAGACGACGTTCACGATGACCACCGTCAGCAGCGAGGCGGCGACCGCCGCGTGCCGTCCCACGGCGCCGGACCGGACCAGCTCAGCCCGCCCGCTCTCCTCCTCGGCGCGGGTGTTGCGGACGACCTCGAACATGTTCATGATCCCGAGCAGCGCGATCATCCACAGCGTCATCTCGTTGGCGAACATGGCGCCGATCGTGTAGTCGTCGAGCCCGTAGTTGGGCCCGCCGAGGAACACCGATGCCGGCTGCTGCATCAGGTCAGCGCGCCCCTGACGGTCCTCCGCCGTGGGGTAGACCGTGCTCAGCGCGGTGACGAAGTAGGCGTACAGCGCGAGCAGCGAGACCGTCCAGACCGTCAGCCGGACGCGGTCGCGTCGCAGCATGAACCGGGTCAGGTGCCAGGTGCCGGTGAAGGACGCCAGCGGGGAACGCCTCGGGATGGCCGGAGCGAGGGCGCTCATCACGCCTCCTCCGTCTCGATGACGTCGCCGTAGTGGCGCATGAAGAGCTCCTCGAGCGAGGGCGGGGTGACCGTCAGGCCGTGCACGTCCAGGTCGGTCAGGGTCTTCATGACCTCGCCCACCGCGTGGTTGTCCACGTCGAACGCGACTCGGGTTCCGGCCCCGTTCTGGCTGGTCACGAGGTCGTTCACGGCTGGCAGGCTGCTCAGCGCGGACGGGTCGCCACCGAGGGTGGCGACGACGGAGGAACGGGTCAGGTGGCGCAGCTCCTCGAGCGTGCCTGACTCGACCGCGACCCCGGCGCGGATGATCGTGACGGTGTCGCAGACCTTCTCGACCTCGCTGAGGATGTGGCTGGAGAGCAGCACCGAGGAGCCTTCGGCCTTGGCCTCTCGGGCGTACTCGGTGAACACGGCCTCCATCAGCGGGTCGAGGCCGGAGGTCGGCTCGTCCAAGATGTAGAGCTCGGACTCGTCGAGGAACGCCGCGACCAGCGCGACCTTCTGCCGGTTGCCCTTGGAGTAGGTGCGCGCCTTCTTGGTCGGGTCGAGCTGGAACCGTTCCAGCAGCTCGGCCTTGCGTGCCTTACGGCGCGCCTTGTCGCCGGCCGGCTTGAGCCGGGTGAGGTAGTCGATGCACTCGCCTCCGGTGAGATTGGGCCACAGCGACACGTCACCGGGGACGTACGAGATCCGCTTGTGCAGCTCGACGGCGTCACGCCACGCGTCGCCGCCGAAGAGACGGGCGGTGCCGGCGTCGGCGCGCAGCAGCCCGAGCAGGATCTTGATGGTGGTGGACTTGCCGGCGCCGTTGGGACCGAGGAAGCCGGCCACCTGGCCGGGCTGGACGGTCAGGTCGAGGCCGTCGAGGGCCTTGAAGGAGCCGAAGGACTTGTGCAGGCCCGCGATCTCGACCGCGGGGATGTTGTCGGACATGGGTACTCGCTTCCGCGTTGGGAGGAATGGGAGGACGTACGCCGACGGGGCGAGGCGTCATTCGGACGCGGGCTCCGTGGCGGTGTCCTGCGGCGGGTCCGGAACGTAGAGCAGGTATTCGTCGAGCATGCGACGGTTGGTGAAGAAGCCCTCGGAGTAGAGCTCGAGCATCGGGAGGTAGGTGGTCATCAGGAAACCGCGCACGAGCCCGCTGATGTCGCTGGGGTCCTCCTGCGGGTTGAGGGTGAGCTCGAGCATGAGCGTGCCGAGTGCGGAGAGCACCAGGTAGCGCGCTCGCGCCGCCTCGTCCAGGCTCGGTTTGACCAGGCCGGCGTCGACGCCGTGCTTGGTGTAGCCGACCGCGTCCTCGATCATCTGCTCGATGAAGCTGCGGCCGACCGGCCCGCCGTCCTGCAGCGAGCGGAGGACGTAACCGAGTATCGGTGCGTACTCATCCGTCGCCGCGAACCGGTGCAGGATGCTCTGTCCAGCGGCCAGCTCGTCGATCGACTCGTTCTTGGCCTGACGGATCTCGGCGAGCACCTGCTCGTCGCACTCGGCGTGGAGCTCGTCCTTGGAGCCGAAGTGGTGGATCACCAGGGCCGGACTGACCCCGGCGTCACTGGCGATCGAGCGGACCGAGGCGCCGAAGCCGTCACGCGCGAACCGCAGCACCGCCGCGTCGCGAATTCGCTCGCGCGTGGTCGGATCGGCTGAGGCTGAACGCATGTTCAAAGGCTAAACAGGCGTTCAGCCCCAGCGCAAGGGTTTAACCGATCAGTTCGTGGTCCAGCTGAAGTCGACCGCGATCGGGAAGTGGTCGGAGAGCATCAGACCGGAGCCCTCCTCACGGAAGGCGGCGTCCAGGTTGCGGTAGGACGTGGCGCTCAGGTCGACCCCACCGCCGTCGCGGTAGAGCACCTTGTCGACCACTTCGCACTCCACCGGCGGGTTCGAGCCCGGGCAGCGCTTGATCTGAGGCACGAGAAACTCCGATCGAGTGTGGGGTTGTCGGCTCGTGACGAGCCCACCCATCGTGGCGGAGTTCGTGGTGTGTCCGCAGATCTCCTGCGTACGTCCTCAGCCCGCGTAGCGGGCGGCCCGAGCCGTCGGTTCGCCCGGTCCGGAGGCGAGCAGCGCGAGCAGCTCGTCCTCCAGGACCGCGCCGACCCGGCGGCAGAACGCCTCCGGCTCGTCGGCGGCGTCGGGGGACTCCGCGACGATCCGGTCGACCACGCCGATCTGCTGCAGGTCGACGGCCAGCACCTGCTGGGCCTCGGCCATCTCGGCGGCATGGTCGGAGTCGCCGTGCACGATCGCGCTCGCACCTTCGGGCGGCAGCGGGGAGAGCCAGGCGTGCTGGGCCGCGACCACGCGATCGGCGGGGAGGAAGGCGAGCGCCCCGCCACCGTTGCCCTCGCCCAGCATCAGGCTGAGCGTCGGGGTCTCGACGTTGACGAGCGTCCCCAACGTACGCGCGATCTCGCCGGCGATGCCGCCGTTCTCCGCCTCCGCCGACAGTGCGGCGCCGGGTGTGTCGATGACCGTCACGACGGGGAGCCCGAGCCCGGCGGCGAGCTTCATCCCGCGCTGTGCCTCGCGCAGCCCCTCCGGTCCGAGCGGCTGGTGGGCCTGCTCGCGCCGGTCCTGCGCCAGCACCAGGCACGGCGCGGACCCGAACCGCGCCAGCGCGATGATCAGACCCGGGTCGCGCTCGCCCTGCCCGGTGCCGTTGAGGGGCACGACGTCCGAGGCCGCGATCCGGAGCAGCGCCCGCGCACCCGGCCGGTCCGCACGCCGGGACCGGGTGATCGCGTCCCAGGTGTCGACCGCCGAGAAGTCGCCCGCGTCGGCCGACGC